>JAKZWH010000001.1:0-2702 GCA_047515615.1 Acidimicrobiales bacterium
GCAGACGGGCAGCGACTTCAGCGCGTTGTTCAGGTTGGAGCGCTGGCGTCTCGGCTCGCCCGCGATCTCGATGCGCCCGAAGCGGGCCAGCAACTCCTCGAAGAACACCCGGCCCTCGAGCCGGGCGAGATGCACTCCCAGGCAGAAGTGGGCGCCGATCCCGAACGACAGGTGCGGATTGGGGCTGCGGGTGATGTCGAAGGACTGGGGGTCGTCGAAGGCGGCCTCGTCGCGGTTGGCCGAGGTGTAGACCATCGTCACCTTGTCGCCGGCCGCTATCGCCTGGCCCCCGATCTCGGTGTCGGCCGCGGCGGTGCGCCGGAAGTAGTGCAGCGGGTTGGCCCAGCGCAGCACCTCCTCGACCATGCCCGGTATCGCCTCGGGCCGCCGGCGCACCTCCACCTGTTGTTCGGGGTGCTGTAGCAGAGCCAGCAGCCCGCTGGACAACATGGTGCGGGTGGTGTCGTTGCCGGCGGTAACCAGCTGTACGAAGAAGCGGCCGAAGTCGACGTCGGTCATCAGACGGCCGTCGAAGAGATGTGCGAGCAGCACGTCGGTGAGGTCCCCCTGAAGCGGCATGGTGCGCCGCCGGGCGGCGAAGCCCATTGCGTACATGGCCATCTCGATGCTGGAGGAGCCCCGCTCCGACTGGTCGGCTATGTCGGGGTCCTGACCGCCGGAGTTGCGCTCGGCCAGAGCATGGATCGTGGCCCAGTCCTCACGGGGAAGGCCCAGCAATTCGCCCACCACCGCGCCGGGCAGCTGGGCGCACACCTCGTGGACGAACTCCACCTCGACGCCGGCCCCTGCCGCGACCCGAGAGTGGATCGGGTCCAGGATGTCGTCTGTGATGGCCCGGATGCGCTCCTCCATGCGGCCGATCACTCTGGCCTTGAACTCTGGCGCGACCGGCTTGCGGTAGGCGGTGTGGCGGGGAGGGTCCATGGCCAGGAGCATGTCGCGCATGGCTTCGAGGCTGGCCGGTTCGAGATCCTCGATCACCACCCCGCCCTCCGAGGCCGAGAACAGCTCGGGGTGGCGGGCCACGTGCACCACGTCGGCGTGGCGCAGCACCGCCCAGTAGCCGGCCTGGCCCGGCACGTCCTGCCAGCACACGGGCCGCTCGCGGCGCAGGCGTGTGAAGGCCTCGTGCGGTGGGCCCTCCACATAGACGTCTGGCGAATAGATGTCGGCGGCGGTGTCGGTCATCGGGTTCGGGGCCGTGAGCGCCGCCGGTCGGGGCGTGGCACGGCCGCTGCCAGCATCGTACTGACGGCCGCGTTGCCCGGTCAGGGGATGGAATTCACCGCTCACTCGTTACCCTCGTTCGGTGGCCCCTCGTCTCTCAGGGGCCGCTAGCGATCTACGGAGGCTGATCCCAATGGCAACCGGACGATCCAGCTTCGCCAAACGTCAGCGCGACATGGCCAAGAAGGCTCGAGCCGAGGCCAAGCGCCAGAAGCGCCTCGGCCGGGGCGAGCTGTACGAACTGGAGCACGGCCGTCAGGACGACGACGGCCCCAGCCTGCCGTTGAACCCTCAGACGCTGAGCAACGACGAGATCATGACCAAGGTGGAGGATCTGCACCGCCGCTACGACGATGGCCAGCTCGACCTTGAGACCTTCGACGAGCAGAGGGCCAGCCTGATGGCCCAGATCGCCGTCGACTGAGACGGCCGCGCCCCGCCCCCCGCCTAGGTCGCGCCTTGCCGGCCTGCGCTGTTCGCGTCCTGTAGGTTGGCGACGTCATGGGATTGGGACAAATCCGCACTGGGCTCACCTTCGATGACGTGCTGATCGTCCCCCGGCGGTCCTCGATCAGGTCCCGCCAGGACGTGTCGGTCTGCACGCGGCTGTCGCGTCGCATCGAGCTCGGAATCCCAGTCGTGGCCGCCAACATGGACACGGTCTGCGAGCATGAGATGGCCGTGGCCATGGCCCGGCTCGGAGGGATCGGCATCGTGCACCGGTTCATGCCCATCGACGCCCAGGCCGCTCAGATCGACATGGTGAAACAGGCGGGCGCCAATCTGGTTGTTGGGGCCGCGGTGGGCACGGACCGAGACATGCTCGAGCGGGCCAAGGCCTTGGTGGCCGCCGGCGCCGACGCGCTGGTGCTGGACATCGCCCACGGCCACTCGGACCACGCCATCGACGGGGTGCGCGCCCTGAAGGACCATTTCGCCGACGTCGACGTCGTGGCCGGCAACGTCGCCACGTTCGACGGCGCCGCCGATCTGGCCGACGCCGGTGCCGACGCTGTGAAGGTGGGGGTCGGCCCGGGCGGGGTCTGCACGACCCGCATCGTGGCCGGGGTCGGCGTGCCCCAGCTCACCGCCATAGCCGATGTGGCCCCGGTTGGTGTGCCGGTCATAGCCGACGGCGGCATCCGCAGCTCCAGCGATATCGCCAAAGCCCTGGCCGCGGGCGCGTCCACGGTGATGGTCGGCAGCATGCTGGCCGGCACCAAGGAAAGCCCCGGCGAGGTGGAGCAGGGCCCCAAGGGACTGCAGAAGCGCATCCGGGGGATGGCCAGCTTCGAAGCGGTCCAGGCCCGAGCCGACCGAGCCGGAGAGGACCTCGACGAGGAGTACCTGTCGTACCGGGCCCCCGAGGGCGTCGAAGGCACGGTCCCCTACAAGGGGGAGGTCTCCAAACTGGTGTTGCAACTGATGGCGGGCCTGCGCAGCGCCATGAGCTA
>JAKZWH010000002.1:0-2813 GCA_047515615.1 Acidimicrobiales bacterium
GCGGCCTCGACGGTGATCACGAAGAAGGGCAGGGCCACGAAAGCGGCGGCCACCACGGCCCCCGCGGTGGTGAACGGGAGGCTCACGCCGAACCAGGAGTCGAGCCACTGGCCGACCAGGCCCCGCCGTCCCAGCGCGAACAGCAGGGCGGTGCCGGCTACCACCGGCGGCAGCACCATGGGCAGCATGACCACTGCTCGCACGACTCTGGGGAAGAGCAAACGGCGCCGGACCAGCACGAACGCCAGGGGCAGGCCCAGCACGACGCAAACCGCGGTGGCGGCCAGGCTGACGACCAGCGACACTCGCAGCGCCTCCAGTACTGAACTGTCGCTCAGCAGGCGGGGCAGCGCCGACCACGGCGCCCTCTGCAGCAGCCCGACCAGGGGCAGCGCCAGCAGACCCAGCGCCACGAACCCCATGACGGTCAGCGCGGCGGGCGGCCGGCCGGCAAGGGGCGCCGGGCCGGGCGCTGCGGTGTTGTCGACACGACTCGCTGTCGTCAGACCCCGCAGGCGCCAAGGACTTCGGCGTCGGCGGCTGCTCATAGTGGTACTGGCCGGGTCGTGGATCCCCCGAAGCCGTATGCGTACAGGGCCTTGGAGCCGACGCTGCCGAGCACCGCGAAGTCGTCGATCACCGCTTGCACCTCCGGCGGGGGCTCTGCCGACAGCGAGGCTATGTAGTAGCCCGTGCGGTGGTCGCGCAGCTCCGGGGCGTCGACCGTGGCGAGTCCCGCCCTTCTCGCGTCTGTGGCGTACACGAGTCCGGCATCGAGTTCACCCAGTGAGATCTTGGCTGCAAGGGCCCGCACGTTGGGCTCCAGCGTGTCGGCGGAGGGCGTGATCTGTGCATCGCCGAGTGCCTGTCCGGCCAGTGCCCCGCAGGGGACCTCCACCGCGCACAGGCCGATCAGCAGGTCGCCGCGGGCCAGGTCGGCGAGCCCGGTGACGCCAGCCGGATTGCCGGCTGGGGTGGCGAGCACGAGGGTGTTGGTCGCGATCAGGATGGGCTCCCCCTGGACCGACCCTTCGGAGACGGCTCGTTCCATGGTGGTCGCATTGGCGGTGATCAGCACGTCGGCCTCGGCGCCCGCGGCGAGTTGGGCTACCAGCGTCGAACTTCCCGCGATCACGGAAGTGACGCTGTCGCGGCCCTCGAACACGATCTCGATCACGTCGGTGAGCGACGACGCGGCCATGACCACGACCTCACCATCGCGATTTTCAGCCTCGCGACCCCCTTCTCCGGCGCAGCCCGCGGCGAGCATCGATACCGCCGCCAGCGCAGTGGCCCACCGTGCGGCCCGGCCCCGGCGCGGATCACTGCTCATGCGGCCCGCCGCCATAGGCGACCGAATCTACCCAGGCCTGATCCGGCACCGTGCCCCTATGGTGTCACGATGCTCACACTTGCTCAAACATCCACCGGACTCGCAGACGCTTGCGGTGAGACGAACCGCGGCTTCGTCTGCGAGCTGGTCTACGACTGGACCGAGAACGGTGGTCTGGCCACCGCGGCCGACTGGATGCTCGACCGGCCGATCCGCATCGCGCTCATCCTGGTGTTGGCGTGGATCGTCACCCGGTTCGCCAAGCGGGCCATCGTGCGGTTCACCAAGCGCATTGCCTCGGCGTCGAGCCATTCGCGTCTGCACAAGTTGCGTGAGCGCGGGCCGGGCAAGATGCTGATCGACGATGTGGCCCGGGTCCGGGCCGAGTCGCGGGCCGAGACGCTCGGACACGTTCTGCGCAGCATTGTCGTGTTCACGGTGTGGACGTTCGCGGCGCTGATAGTGATGGGTGAGATCGGCGTGAACCTTGGTCCGCTGATCGCGGGCGCGGGCATCGGCGGCGTGGCTCTGGGCTTCGGTGCCCAGTCGATCGTGAAGGACTTCCTGTCGGGTCTGTTCATGCTGATCGAGGACCACTACGGGGTGGGCGACTGGGTCGACCTGGGCTACGCCTCAGGCACCGTTGAGGAGGTGTCGCTTCGGTCAACCACCATCCGCGACATCAAGGGCACTGTGTGGCACATCCCCAACGGCGAGATCTCCCGGGTGGGTAACTTCTCGCAGCTCTGGTCGAAAGTTGTGATCGACATCGAGGTGTCCTATGACACGGATGTCCGCGTCGCGATGGGGGTGATGCAACGGGTGGCCGATGAACTCTGGAGCGATCCGGAGTGGGGTGGCGACGAAGTCTCCGAGGCGCCGACGGTCTTTGGCATCCAGAGCCTGGGCGCGTCCGGCGTCGGCCTTCGGTTGTCGGTGAAGACCGAGCCGTCGATGCAGTGGGCCGTGGAGCGCGAGATTCGCTTGCGCCTCAAAGAGGCCTTCGACGAGGCCGGCATCGAGATCCCGTTCCCGCAGCAGACCGTGTGGTTCGGCGACCAGAGTGGACAGCCCGCCAACACGCTGTCCGAGGCCGAGCAGGCCGCCTTCCGAGCGCGCTACGAGCAGCGGCACGCCCCGAGACCCGACGGCGACGACTAGCCGCCGGCGAGCGTTCACTTCAAAGCAGGGTAGGAAGGCTGAAGAATCAACTGTGAATAGTCATGGTGAAGTCAATATGGAGTTTGACGGCGTGTTTGGTCGCGGCTCTTACCGGAAGATCACACGTCGCCTATTCGGTACGCCAGAACCATCTGTCTTGTCGATCGACCTCGAGAATGTCACTTTCGCCTACGCGACTGAGGTCGTTCCCCTCATAGCACTCGATCGTCACCTCCGTGCTCAGGGAATCGCGGTTGAAATATCGTATCCGTACGACAGCAGCTACTGGGAGATCGCTGGGTGGAGACAACTGCTGGAG
>JAKZWH010000003.1:0-4405 GCA_047515615.1 Acidimicrobiales bacterium
GCCGGCCGGTGCCGCGGTCACCTCGTCGAACTTCTGGGCGGCCCGCCCGTCGTCTATGGCGGCCGCAGCCGCTTCCACGCCCTGGGCGAGGTTGTCGGCGATCCCGGCCACGACCAGCCCGGCGGCTGCGTTGAGGACCACGATGTCCCGCTTGGGCCCGGGCTCGCCTGCCAGCACCCCGGCGAGGATCCGGGCGTTGGTCACCGGGTCGCCGCCCCGCAGCTCTGCGGGTGTCGCTGCGGCCAGCCCAACGTCGGTCGCCTCTACCCGGTACTCGGTCACCTTGCCCTCGTTGAGGTCGACGACCAGGTTCGGTCCGGTGGTGGTGAGCTCGTCGAAGTGGCCGTCGCCGTGCACCACCAGCGACCGCACCGAACCGGTGGCCTGCAGCACCGCGGCCATGGTCGGGGCCAGCGACCGTTCGAGCACGCCGAGGACCTGGCGCTGCACGTGGCCCGGATGGGACAGGGGCCCGAGCAGGTTGAAGACGGTGGATATGCCGACCTGGGAGCGCACGCCGGCCACATGGCGCATGGCCGGATGGAACGTCTTGGCGAACGCGAATCCCAGACCCGCGGTACGCACCATGTCCGTCACCTGCTGCGGCGACGCGGCGATGGGCACGCCGATCACCTCCAGCAGGTCGAAGCTGCCCGAGGTGGACGAGGCCTTGACGCTGCCGTGCTTGCAGACCGTCGCCCCCGCGCCTGCGGCCACGAAGCAGGCCATCGTCGAGATGTTGAGAGCGTGGGCCTTCCGACCCGCGGTGCCGCCCGTGCCCACGATGTCGATGGCGCCCGCGGGAAGGTCCAGGGGCGTGGCCGCGTCGCGCATGGCGCCCACCAGCCCCAGGAGCTCCCCCACTGCCGGCCCCTTGAGCCGCAGGGCCACGATGAACGCGGCCACCTGGGCGTCGGTCGCTTCGCCCGCGAGGATCGCCCCCAGCGCGGCGCGAGCCTCGTTCGCGCTGATGTCCCGGCCGGCGGCGAGCGTGGCCAGCAAACCGGGCCATCCGCCGTAGGTGTCGAGCGTTGTCATCGATTCCCTCCGCCCGGAGCGACCGCGCCTTCGGGTGTCGCCGTCGCGTCGAGGCTTCAGGCTAACTAACCTGGAGGGGGTGGCGGGGAGCTGGCCGGATGGCCGCGGTCCGCTAAGGCGGATCGAGGAAGGTCGGGACTCCGCAGGGCAGGGTGCTGGCTAACCGCCAGTCGAGGCGACTCGCAGGAAAGTGCCACAGAAAACAGACCACCGGCGAAAGCGTCGGCAAGGGTGAAACGGTGCGGTAAGAGCGCACCAGCGCTCCGGGCGACCGGAGCGGCTAGGCAAACCCCACCCGGAGCAAGATCGAGCAGGGAGAGGGCGGCCCGTCCGCAGACACTCCCGGGTAGATCGCAAAGATGGATGGTCATCCAAGGAGGCCCCGGCAACGGGCTCCCGGACAGAATCCCGCCTACAGGCCGACTCCCCGCCACCTCCATTCCCATGTCGCAGGGCGCGCCCGCGCGGGGCTCGACAAGATGGTCGAGGCGTTCAGAAGCCGGCGCCTCGATAACGTCGAGTTCCCCTACGTCTATCTGGACGCGACCTATCTCAAAGTGCGCAACAGCGTCTCTCAGGTCGCCTCGATGACGATGGTCGTGGCCACCGGCGTCACCTCAGACGGCAACCGTCACCGCCGAACTGCAGACCGCCGAGGAGCCGACCACCGGCGAGGACCCGCAATCGATCGTCGACGAGCCGGCCACGACCGTCACCGCCGAACCGCAGAGCGCCGAGGAGCCGGCCACCGGCGAGGTCGAGACGGGGGACGGGCCGGTGACTGACGAGATTCGGGTCGCGGTCCTCGTCGACGGCGAATTCGTCGGCTCTGAGGGCATTAGTGAGACGACGAGGTTCCGGATCGGCTCGGTGACCAAGATGTTCACCGGTGTGGTCCTGTCCCAGCTCCACGCCGACGGACTGATCGATCTAGACGCCCCCGTCTCGGCCTACCTGGACATCGACTCGACCGTCACCACCAGAGACCTGCTCTCCCACACCGCCGGCCTGGCCGCCGACCCCCGCGAAGACTTGGTATTCGAGTGGGCCTGGGAGGACATGGGCGAGCCGCTGCCGCCCAGCACGATGATCGAGCTCACCGAGTTCACCGATGACACGACCATGTATTACTCCAACTCGGGGTACCTGTACGCCGGGCAGATCATCGGAGCCGTCACCGGTCAAGACGCCGCCGAGGTCTTCGCCGAGCGAATCTACGAGCCCCTCGGCCTCACCGGCACCTGCTGGCCAAGCCATGACCCCGACTGCGAGTGGGTATCCCCCCGGGGAGCTTCGCGGCCACATCCACCCAGCCGCCGGTGTCCGGCGCGGTGAAGGTGGAGACGTACAGAGACTCGCCGCCCAGGACGCTGCGCTTGAGCGACTTCAACGCACCGCCCTCCATCTTGGCCTCGAGCGCCATCCCGATCGAGTGGGCCATCATGGCCCCAGACTCGACCTTGAGCTGCTCGCCGCCGCTCAACCTGCACCTCGCTACTCCGAAACTGGGCGCGTGTCGAACTTCTATGTCCGTGTGCGAAACCATATCGCCGCCTCCGGCGCGCAAGCCGTGCTAACCCGCGTCCGCGACTGCTCCGGGCCGGGCCGCCGGCCGCCGACATCGGTCTGAGCCCGCTGCCGGTCGGCGCGACGTGGCTCTACTTCCGGTCCAACAACCGCTCGAACTGTTGAGCCGTGCGCTGCCCAGCGACCTCACCCTGACCCTCGGCGACCAGCAGTTCGTCGCCAGCGCGGCGGGTGAGGAATTTCGCTGATCAACTCCCGGGAATCTCGCTGATCGGCGTCACGACGGCCTGGTCATGTCCCTGCTCCAAGCCTGACTGCCCGTAGCGGGTTCCGCTCGCCCCCGGATCCCTTCTCGGCGCAAGAACGCCGCTCACATCGCGAGAACTGCGCAGAATTCGACGAGGTGGCGGCGGCGTCGCGCCGAGCTGGCGGCCGCCTGGATCGCGCCTGCGCCGACGGCGGCTCCTAGTTCTCGGCCTCGGGACTGATTGAGCGGCCCGCGGGCGGGACAGACCTAGTTGAGCTTGAACCACGTTGGCTGGTGGTCCGACCCGACCGCGTCGACGTCGATCCACGCTGACTCGACCCTTGATGCTAGGCCCGGCGTCACGAATCCGTAGTCGAGCCTCAAACCGACCTCGAATCCTCGACTCTCGTCGTACCAGGTGATTCCCTCGTCGAGGCAGTTGCCGGCCGCAGTCCACGTGTCCACGAGCCGGTCACCGGCGAGAGTATGGCCGTAGTAGTAGTCAGCCTCGCCGACGATGAGTGGATACTCGGTTGACGTTGGAGTCAGGTTGAAGTCGCCCATCACCACGAACTCCGTTGGCGCAGGGCTCTCGCCGATGCCCATCCATTCGATTCCGGTGACCGACCCCCCATTGAAGGGGACCCCAAACATGAGCGGCAGCAGATACTCGATCGTCGTTCTCCGTAGCCGGGAGTTGACAGAACCGAGATGGACTGAGTAGCACCGAAGAGGCCCAGACGGAGCATCTATGATTGCTTCGAGCGCGCCACGCTGTGCGCCGTGGGCATCGATGACCCGTACTCTCGGCAAGAGCAGGTTCCGACACGAGAGGATCGGCCAGCGGGAAAGGACCATATTGCCGAGCTGAAGTCGACGATGCTCGACTGACCCATCGGGAGTTCTCGAGCTCGCGTCAAGATCGACGTTGGGTCCGTATACCCAGTGATGCTGAGCGAGCAGCTCGCCTATCCGGGCTGGTTGATCCTTGTCAGGAGGCGCCTCGACATTGCGTACGACTTCCTGTAGTGCGATCACGTCGGCGCTACGTACCGCGTCGGCGATCCTCTCGAGGTCGTAGCAACCGTCCTTGCCCTTTGAGTACTGGATGTTGTACGACACGAACCTCATCAGGGGTCCGTCGCGAAAGTGGACTGCGCTGGAAGGGTCAGGTGGTGGCTCTGGGCTGTGGGCGACGCGGTGAGGTCGCCGTCGTGACCCGCCAATCTTCCGCGAGGCTCGCCGACGATCGACGAACCTTCCCGATCAGCGAGATGACACGCAACCCAGTGGTTGGGGGTGATCTCACGGAACTCGGGCACCTCAGCACGACAGCGGTCGACAGCCAAGGGGCAGCGGGTCGAGAACACACAACCGGGTGGTGGTGCCGCAGGACTCGGAACCTCCCCGACGAGAGAAACACGGGTCCGACTGGCCTCGGCCACGGGATCGGGTATCGGAACTGCCGACAGCAAGGCCTGCGTGTACGGGTGAAGCGTCGCCTCGAACAGAGTCTCGGTCTGGGCGAGTTCGACGATGTGTCCGAGATACATCACCGCGACTCGGTCGGAGATGTGCTCCACCATCGAGAGG
>JAKZWH010000004.1:0-19508 GCA_047515615.1 Acidimicrobiales bacterium
TCCATGACGTGGTCGTCGACGGAGATGATCAGCGGCAGTTCCTCGACGGCGGGCGTGACTGTCATGGCTCAGGCGCCGAGCGCGGCCGCCGACAGGGGGGCGGGTGCGAAGGCCTCAGGAATCGACCCTCTCCGCACAGGCCCTCAGAATACCCTCGGCGGTGTCGTCCCATAGGTCCTCAGGCTCGTCATCGAGATCGCTCGGGTTCGGGGAGTCGCGCAGCTCCTTGTCGAGCGACTTGAACTCCTGCAGCGTCAGCTGACCGCGCAGCCCGTCGAAGGAGCACCGGCACAACACGAGGGCCTCACCCTCGGGGAGGTTCCTGGTACTTGCCTCCATGCACGATTCCATGAAGTTGTGCTCCACCGCGGACTTGGACTGACTCTTCAGCCCGGGCGCGGACTTGAGTTCCGCTTCCACGAAGCGTGCGTCCTCCTCGGCCTCCTCCCAGGTGTCGGGATCGGCACTGGTACCGCATCCGGCCACCACGAGCACCACTGCTGCGGCGAGAACCCAGACAGGACGAAGGCGCGGGCTCATAGCGGCTCTGAGGCTAGCGGCTGGCATTCGAGGCAAGCGCTCTGGCCCGGGCGAACACCGCGTCGAGCATGGGCTCGGTGAGGCGGCCGGTGAACGTGTTCTGCTGGCTGGGGTGGTAGCTGCACAGCAGCGTTAGGCCGTCGGGCAGAGGAGCCTCGGCGCCGTGGCCGAAGCGAGGGCGGGGGCCCGAACCGAACTCGCGCCACACCACCTGGTGGGCGAAGCCGCCCAGAACGACCACCACCTTCAACGCCGCGAGCGCCGCCAGCTCGCGCCGCATGAAACGCATGCACGCATCCCGCTCAGCGGGCGTCGGCTTGTTGGCCGGAGGCGCGCACTTCACCGGCGAGGTGATCCAGGCTCCGGTGAGGGCGAGCCCGTCGTGGAGGCCGGTCGAGCGGGGCTGGTTGGCGTAGCCGGCCCGGTGCATGGCCCGGTATAGCCAGTCGCCGGAGCGGTCGCCGGTGAACATGCGGCCGGTTCGGTTGGCGCCGTGGGCCGCGGGCGCGAGACCCACCACCAGAAGGTGGGCGTCGGGGTCGCCGAATCCCGGCACACCCCGGGCCCAGTACTCGTCGTCGCGGTAGGCGGCCCGCTTCTCGCGCCCGACCCGCTCGCGCCACTCCACCAGCCGGGGGCAGGTCCGGCACGCGGCCACCTCGGAGGCCACCTCGGCGAGGACCAGGCGCTGGCCGGGGGACTCCACCGGTTACTTCCAGAGTCGGACAGTGAAGCGATAGTCGTCCTCGAAGAACTCGGGCTCCGTCCGGTTGTGTGCCGCCATGCTCGGTATGACCTTGTTGCGGATCCCCATGCCGCGGGCGTCGACGTAGCCGTAGTCGCGCATGATGTTCACCAGATTCTGGTTCCGCGAGTAGCGCACACCCCATCGCATACCCTCGACTGTGACAGTGTTGGGCAGCCTGCCCGGGCTCTGAACCTCAAGGCGGTCCGAGAAGATGCAAAGCATCACGTCGGCGCCCTCGATGCTGTAGTCACGGTGCACGACCGAGTTGACTATCAACTCCCGGACAGCGTTCTCGGGGTAGTCGGGACGGTCGATCCTCCGGGCGCCCTCCAATCGTGACCTGACGCCGGTGTTGCGACGCACGAAGTCCACCGCTCTATCGACGACACCGGTCTCCATGATCGAGCCGTCCGAGGATCCGAGCGGAACCAGCGGCCCCTTGAGGTTCTCGTCGGCGCGTGCCGCGTAGTCTGGCTCTGCGCCGACATAGCAGACAGCACGGATCCCCGACTGCGGCAGGAACCTCCCGGCGTTCGAGCCGAACAGGAGCATCCCGTCGATGGTCGCCGAAACATGTCCGGCCGCCTCGGTGGCCAGCTCCAGGTTGCAGAGCAGCTGTCCCCACTCGTCCGAACCCGGGGTCGGAACGTGCGCATCCCCCCGGATGCGAGCGAAGTAGTCTCGCAGACGACGACGGTCGAGGTCGTCCAGACCCGAGCCGGTCACGGGTTTCAAGCCGTAGCGGAGGCCCCCGGACTGTTGATAAAGCCGCTGCTCTTCCTCCCGGGTTGCGTCCCTAGTGATGGTGCCCACCCGCACCTTCGTGACCCAGGAAGATCCTTGACTGACCTTGTAGGGCTTGTCGGGGGAGTTCGGCGGCAGGCTTATGACGCCCACACGCCTGCCCGACGGCAACTTCAACTCTTGCCACACGGGGATCGCCGCCGGCTGCAGATTGTCTCGGGACGCCTGCATCACCCACTCTTCGGCCTTGCTCGGACTGCGGGTGAGACCTGACACCGTGCCGTCGTCCTCGACTCCCAGCAGTATGTGCCCGCCCTCGAGATTCAGCAGTCCTGCCATTCGCCCGGCGAGCTTTACCGGCTGCATGTTGTGGAGTCACCATTCAGGTCTTCCGGCTTGGCTACATCCTTGGCGTTCAGGACAGCCACAGGATAGCTGCGCTCGTAGTCTGGATTCTTATTTCGGACGATCTGCCGTAATTCTTGGGGGAGTTCGTTGATCGGCCCGGGAATCTGCACAGCTAGGAGATCCTCCGAACGCCACACCCTGGCTCGGGCTTGTCCGTGCAGCGCCTTGAACAGGCCCTTGTCACCGGTCGAGTGGGCCGCGATCGTAATGCCGCCCTGAGTTCGAACCTTGCCGAGGATGCTTACGAAGTCCTCACGGCACTGAGAAGACGATGGCTCAGTATCTCGTACTACAAACTCCCCTAAGAATCTCTGCAGTTGGTCTACAGCGGTGTCAGATGAGTATATGCACAAGACGTGGATGCCCTCAGTGGACTCGAGCTCGAATCCCGGCAGTATCGTCACCTTCGTGTCTTGAGCAGCTGCACGAAACTCCCGTATGTCAGAGACGCTGTTGTGGTCAGTGACTGCAAGAACGGATACGCCGAGATCTCGTGCCCTGTCGACGATCGCCCTTGTATAGTTCTCAGCAACACCATCGTGGTGTTCGCCGCGGAACGTTCCTCGGTAATGGTGAGGATTCACTTGGAGCGCGCACTGCACGAAGCGAGCCCCTGACGCAAGCTTCAAGGCATCAGCAATCACGTCGTGGGTGCTCACGGTCCCTTCTCCGTAGTCGGTGGACCGACGAATTGTAGCCGTCGTCGCCGAGCTAGCGGACTCAAGTCGCGGCTGGGCAAGAACGCCGACGCGAGATCCAGTGGTGCCGCTGGAAGGCGCTGGCCGGGGGACTCCACGAGCGATGAGGCTACGTTGGCGGTCACCATGACCACCAGCCACGCTAGCGGCGCGGCCAAACCCGCCTCTGATGCTGCCGCACCCCCCGTTTGTTTGGTGCTGTTCGTGCGCCACGGGCAGACGCCCACGACGGGATCGGTGCTGCCGGGCCGGGCTCCGGGACTGCACCTGGCACCCGAGGGTCTCGAGCAGGCCCGCCGGGTGGCCGAGCGTCTGGCCGGGCTGGGCCGGGTCAAGGCCGTGTACGCCTCACCGATGGAGCGCGCCGTAGAGACTGCGGCGCCCATCGCGCGTGCCTGTGGCCTGAGGGTCCGCAAGAGCGCCGGGCTGATCGAGTGCGACTTCGGCCGGTGGACGGGCCGCAAGCTCAAGAACCTGAGCCGGCGCAAGGAGTGGGTCACCGTGCAGCGCCACCCGAGCGGGTTCCGCTTCCCCGGCGGGGAGTCGTTCGCTGAGATGCAGGCCCGCGCCCTGGACGCGGTGTCCGCTATCACGGCCCGCCACTCCGGCGAGACGGTGGTGGCCGTGTCCCATGCCGACGTGATCAAGGCCGTGGCGGCGGCGGCGGCCGGCACTCCGTTGGACCTGTTCCAGCGAATCGTGGTCTCGCCCTGCTCGGTGACGGCCATCGCCTACCACCCCGCCGGCCCGATGCTTCTCACCGTGAACAACACCGGCGACGACCTCGCGGGGCTAAAGGTGTCATGAGCCACGGAGCGGGCTGCCGCAGTGCCGCACGCGGGGGCGGCGATCTCAGCTGGCTGGACCCGTCGTGAGCGCGCCGAAGGCACAGCCGTGAGCGAGTCGTTCCACTTCGAGACGGTCGAGATGCTTACCGTCGGAACGCTCGGCCCCAAGGGCGAGCGGGTCTTCTACCTGCAGTGCCTGGCCGCTGGCGAACTGGTGTCGCTCAAGTTCGAGAAGCAACAGGCCGCCGCGCTGGCCGAGTACCTGGACCGAGTGCTGCGCCAGCTTCCCGAGGCCGACGCGGGCGAGCCTCCCAGCGACCTCGACATGCGCGAGCCGGTAGTGGAGGCGTGGACCATCGGGGCCTTGGGCATCGCCTACGACGACGGCAGGGACCTGGTGATCCTTGTGGCCGAGGAGCAGGTCGAGGATCCCGACACCGCCGGGGCCTCCGCTCGCTTCACGCTCTCCCGGGCCCAGGTCAGCGCGCTGGTGTCACGGGCCCGGGCGGTGGTGGCCGCCGGACGTCCCCCGTGCCCCTACTGCCTGCGCCCCCTGGATCCGTCGAACGCGGACTGGTGCCCGTGCCACAACTGACGGCTGCGCCGCCGCTGGCTCCGCCGGCCCGATGACCACGGGGACCGGCACCCCCGACGCCGGGCACCAGTCGCCCATCAGGGACCGGCCTCCCATCGCGACCGATCGGGCCCTGGCCCTGCTGGCTGAGGGCGACGTGGAGCTGAGGGGAAGGATGCCGTACAGCTCCAACGCCACCTTCCTCGTCGACGTGGCCCACGACGGGCTCGACGCCCAGGCCATCTACAAGCCGGTTCGGGGCGAGCGGCCGCTGTGGGACTTCCCCTCGGGCTTGGCCCACCGCGAGGCGGGGGCGTTCCTCGTCGACAGAGCGCTGGGATGGGGCCTGGTGCCTCCCACGGTGGTGCGCGACGACCTGCCCTTCGACGAGGGCTCGCTGCAGCTGTTCATGCCGGCGCGCTTCGAGGAGCACCACTTCACCCTGGTGGCCGAGGATCGGTTCAGGCCGGAGCTGCAGCGCGTTTGCGCTCTCGACATCGTGATCAACAACACCGACCGCAAGTCGGGGCACTGCCTGCTCGGAACCGACGGCACGATCTGGGCCATCGACAACGGCCTGTCGTTTCACTGCCAGTTCAAGCTGCGGACCGTGATCTGGGACTTCGCCGGGGAGGGGCTGCCCGACGAGGTGCGAGTGGACCTGGGGGGGCTCCTAGAGAAGGGCATTCCCGAGCCGCTGGCCGCAACGCTCACACCCCAGGAGCGCGACGCGACCCTGGCCCGAACCGAGACGCTGCTGACCTCGGGCCGGTTCCCGGCCGACGGCCACGGCCACGGCCACGGATGGCCCTGGCCCCTGGTGTGATTCCCTCGGCGCCGACCTAGCAATCGCGGCGCAGCGACCGCTGCGGCGCAAAGTGGACAGATGTCCACAAAGCGGTGCCCCAGTGGACAGCCACGCGTGTTGCTGGCTGCGTTAGCGGGCTTTTAGGGCCTCGGTCAGCTTGGGCAGCACTTTGTGCACGTCACCGACGATGCCGAGATCGGCCACCGCGAAGATCGGCGCCTCGGAGTCCTTGTTGATGGCGATGATGTTCTTGGAGCCCTTCATGCCCACCAGGTGCTGGGTGGCGCCCGAGATGCCGCAAGCGATGTAGACGGTGGGCTTGACCACCTTGCCGGTCTGGCCGACCTGGTAGCTGTAGGGAACCCAGCCCGCGTCGACGATGGCCCGGCTGGCCCCCGGCGCGGCGCCCAGCTCCTTGGCCAGCTGCTCGATCATGGAGTAGGCCTCCGCGGAGCCCAGCCCCCGCCCGCCGGAGACCACAATGGCGGCCTCGTCGAGCTTGGGGCCCTCGGACTCCTCGGCGAAGCGGTCCAGCACCACCGCGCCCCCGGCCGCGCCCAGCTCGGGCACGGGAAGGTCTGCCACTTCAGCCGGCGGACCGCCCACAGCCGAGGGCTCGAAGGACTTCGGGCGCACCAGCCAGATGTCAGGCCCGCCGCCGGTGAACCGGGAAGTCACGTTGAGCGTGCCGCCGAACACCGGCTCCACACCGACCAAACGGTCCCCGTCGAGGCGCAAGTCCACCACGTTTGACAGCACGCTGGCGTCGAGCTTCACCGACAGCCGGGCGGCCACGTCGCGGCCGTCGTAGGTGGAGCCGAGCATGAAGGCGTCGGGAGCGGGCACGCCGCCTCCGGCGATGGCGGCCGCAACCGCCGAAGCGACCGACACGCCCTGCATGCGCCCGCTGAGGTCGCCGGTGGCGTACACCCTGGCCGCGCCGTGGTCGCCGAGCTCGGCTGCGCAGGCCGCGCCGTCGCCGCCGAGGAACACCTCTACGGTGGCGGCCACCTCGCGGGCCTTGGCCAGCATCTCGAGAGTGATGGTGGCCACACCGTCGGTGCCGGCCTCACCGAACACCCAGATCCTGTCAAGTGTCATTCTTTCGGTCTCCTAGAGCTTCTTGTCAAGTGTCATGGCTCGGGGCCTCCTATATGACCTTGAGCTCACCGAGGAACGCCACGATGCGCTCGTGGGCGTCGCCCTCGTCCACCACGACCTCGCCCGCGGCCCGCTTCGCAGCCTCGGCGATCTCGGTGATCTCCTGGCCCGCGCCGGCCCAGCCCACCCGGTCAGCGGCGATTGCGAGGTCGCCGATCTTCAGGTGGTCCACCGGCTTGTTCTTGGCCTGCATGATCCCCCTGAACGACGGGTACCGGGGCTCGACCACCCCGGCCGTTACCGACACCACCGCCGGCAGGGGGCACTCGACCAGATCCGCGCCGGCCTCGGTCTGGCGGCGGACGGTGGCGGTGCCGCCATCGATGGCGATCTCCTTGGCGAACGTCACCGACGGCAGGCCCAGCAGCTCTGCCACCTGCCCCGGCACAACGCCGGTGTAGCCGTCGCTGGACTCGGTGGCGGCCAGCACCAGGTCGGGCTCGGCCCGGGCGATGGCCGCGGCGAGCACCCGGGCCGTGCCCAGGGCGTCGGAGCCGGCCAGCGCCTCGTCGCTGACGAGGGTGGCCGAGTCGGCGCCCATGGCCAGCGCGGTGCGCAGGCCGCTGACCTCTGCGTTGGGCACCATCGACACCAGGTGCACGGAGCCCTCGCCGGCGGCATCCACCAGCTGGAGGGCCATCTCCACCCCGTAGGAGTCGGACTCGTCGAGGATGAGCTTCACATTGCGCCGCAGCGTCTTGGTGTCGGGGTCAAGCGCGCCGGGATCGGCGGGATCGGGGATCTGCTTCACGCAGACGACAACCTTCATGGGCGCCAATTGTGCCAGCGCCCGGCCAGAAACGAACCCCGAGCCAGCCACAAAGTCCGCAGCCGTGGGCACTGCGACCACAGAGCTGGGGCGCGGCCGGCCCGGCGAGCGGACAGACTGGGTCGATGCGGGTCCTGCTGCTGGTGAACTCGGCCGCGTCATCTGTCACCGGGCGGCGGCGGGTGGTGATCCAAAAGGCTCTGTCCGCCGACCATGAGGTGACGCTGGCCGAGACCGCCCGGCGGGGCCACGCCACCCGGCTGGCCCGCTCGGCCGCCTCCGAGGGCACCGACGTGGTGGTGGTGCTGGGCGGCGACGGCACGCTCAACGAGGCCGCCAACGGCCTGGCCGGCACCGACACTGCCCTGGCCGCCCTGCCGGGAGGAAGCACCAACGTGTTCGCCCGCATCATCGGCCTGCCCGATGACCCGATCGAAGCCGCGGGCCAGCTCCTCGACGCCCTCGACCGTGGCGCGATCACCAGGATCGGGCTCGGGGCCGTCGACGGGCGATACTTCCTGTTCCATTGCGGCATCGGCTTCGACGCCGCCGTGGTGGAGCAGGTGGAGAGCCGCGGCACGTGGAAGCGCTGGGCCGGGCACCCCCTGTTCATCTACGCGGCCGTCACCACCTGGCTGCACCGGGCCAACCGGCGGCGTCCGCCCATGCTGGTGCTCGACGCCGACGGCAAGACGTTGGCCAAGGGCCTGTTCACGGTCGTGCTGAACGCCGATCCCTACACCTATCTGGGCGGTCGCAGCTTCGATCTCACGCCCGGACTCGGACTGGACGAGCCGCTGGCCGCGGTGACCCTGACCAGCCTGTCGCTGCACCGGCTGCTGCCGGTGGCCTTCAGGGCGCTGGGCTCGGGCGATGTGCGAGGCATGCCAGGCGTGAGAGTGCACGAGGGCATGCGCGACCTGACCATCACTGCGGATCCGCCCGTCCCCTACCAAGCCGACGGCGACCACCTCGGCGCAGCCCCCCGGCTCAGGATCCGCTGGGCGCCCGAGGCCCTGCGCCTGGTCCTGCCCTGAGCGAAGCGCCCCGACCCCTCGGGTGGGATCAGGCGGCGTCGATGACGGCTCGGGCCACGTCGGGGACGTCGGTGATCAGCCCGTCCACGCCCATGGCCAGCAGCTCCGACATGCGCTCGGGATCGTTGATGGTCCACACGTTGACGGCCAGCCCGGCGTCGTGGGCCCGGCGCACGAAGCCGGCGTCGCACATGGCGTCGAACGGATGAACTGCCACCATGTTGTGAGCGCTGGCCCGGGCCACCGCCTGGGCGGGCTGAACGATCCCGCAGACGAGCGCGGTGGGGATGGCCGGGTCGACGGCCCGCACCGCGTCCACCGCGTTGACGTTGAACGACGACACCACGGCCCGCTCCGGGCCCAGGTAGGCGGCGATGAGACCGGCCACCGCGTCGGCGACGAGGTGCTCACTGTCGTAGTCGGGGTCGTCGGGCAGGTTCTTGATCTCGATGTGCACGCCCATGCCCTCGCAGGCTTCCAGTGCCTCAGCCAGGCTGGGCACGTAGCCGGGCAGCTCGTCGGATTGCATCCTGCCGATCCGCCGGCCGTCGGCCAGATGGGCGTCGTGGTGGACCACGGCCACGCCGTCGGTGGTGCGGCGAACGTCGAGCTCCACCCAGTCGGCTCCTAGTTCCAGGGCCAGCCGGAACGCCTCCACCGTGTTCTCGGGCGCGGCCTGGCTCGCTCCCCGATGCGCGATCACCGCTGCCACGACGGCCAGTCTCGCAGACATCGACCAGCGGCGCGAGTCGAACGCAGCGCCGAGGCTGCACGTACGATCTTCATGTGACGACTACCGCTACCGACCGAGCACGGGACCGATGAAGCTGTCGGCTGCTTCAGGGTTAACGAGCGTGCCCCTCCTGGGGGAGACCATCTCCCAGAACCTGGCCCGCACCGTCGCTGCGCATGGAGGGCGGGATGCGCTGGTGTCTGTCGAGCAGGGTCTGCGCTACACGTACACCGAGTTCGCCGAGGAGGTCGACCGAGTGGCGCGGGCGCTGATGGCGATCGGCGTGGCTGCGGGCGACCGGGTGGGGATCTGGAGCCCGAACTACACGGAGTGGGTGCTGGTTCAGTACGCCACGGCGCGCATCGGCGCGATCTTGGTGACGATCAACCCGGCGTATCGGTCATCTGAGTTGGAGTATGTGCTCAACCAGTCCGGGATCTCGGTGCTGGTGGCAGTGGAGTCCTTCTTGGCCGGCGACTACCGCTCGATGATTGACGAGGTGTGGGACCGGGTGCCCGCGGGGCGGGTCATCTACATGCACACCGGCGACTGGGACGAGCTGTTGGGGGCGGCCGAGGCGGTGTCGGTTGAGCAGCTGGCGCAGCGCAGCTCGCAGTTGCGGCCTGATGACGCCATCAACATCCAGTACACCAGCGGCACCACCGGCTTTCCCAAGGGCGCCACGTTGAGCCATCGCAACATCTTGAACAACGGCTTGTTCGTCGGCGAGGCCTGCAAGTACACCGAGCTGGACCGGGTATGCATCCCTGTTCCCTTCTATCACTGCTTCGGGATGGTGCTGGGCAACCTGGCGTGCACCACCCACGGCTCGGCCATGGTGATCCCCGCCGCGGGATTCGACCCGGCGGCCACGCTGCGAGCCGTGGTCGCCGAGCGCTGCACCAGCCTCTACGGCGTGCCGACGATGTTCATCGCCGAGCTGGGCGAGCCCGGCCTGGCCGATTACGACCTGTCGTCGCTGCGCACCGGGATCATGGCCGGCTCGCCGTGCCCCATCGAGGTGATGCGCCAGGTGGTCGACCAGATGAACATGCGCGAGGTGACCATCGCCTACGGCATGACCGAGACCTCTCCGGTGTCCACCCAGACCTCCGCCGACGACCCCTTGGAGAAGCGCGTGACCACGGTGGGGCGGGTCCATCCCCATGTGGAGATCCGCATCGCCGACCCGGGCACCGGCGAGACCGTGCCCCGCGGCACCGGCGGCGAGTTCTTGACCCGGGGCTACTCGGTGATGCTGGGCTACTGGAACGACGAGGCCCGCACCGCCGAGGCCATCGACTCCGACGGCTGGATGCACACCGGGGATCTGGCGGTGATGGACGACGAGGGCTATGTGAACATCGTCGGACGCATCAAGGACATGATCATCCGCGGCGGCGAGAACGTGTACCCCCGCGAGGTCGAGGAGTTCCTCTACACCCACCCCAACATCGTCGACGTGCAGGTGATCGGCGTGTCCGACGTGCGCTACGGCGAACAGGTCATGGCCTGGGTACAGCTAAGAGACGGCGCCGACACCACCGGCGAGGACATCAAGGAGTTCTGCCGCGGCAGCATCGCCCACTACAAGGTCCCCCGCTACATCAAGTTCACCGACTCCTTCCCGATGACCATCACCGGCAAGATCCAGAAGTTCAAGATGCGCGAGCAGTCGATCGAAGAACTCGGCCTCGGCGAGGCCGCCCAGATGCGGAGCGCCTAGGAGGCGATGAGCCGGTCTAGCGCCGCGAGGTGCTCGAAGATGAGCGATTCGTTGGCCCCGATCTGCAGGCTGGCCACCACTCCGGCGTTGATGTTGCCCTGCACCTCCTCAGCCACCGCGAAATCCTCGGCGGGGATCGTCTCGCAGACCCGCTGCCAGTTGCGGTCCCACAGGTCGGTGTCGTGGGCCTGCTCGGCCGGCACGAGCATGGTCAGCCGGCACGAGGTCCGCGTGGGATCGTGGGGGTCCGGCCTCAGCGAGAACAACTCGACGTGTCCGGCCTGCCATTGGATGACCGTCCCGGGCACCAGCGCGATGGCCATGGTGAGGCCCTCGAGGATGCGCCACTGGTCGCGGGGCGTGTTGGGCAGCTCGCGCCAGAGCCGGTTCTTGGGCAGCGCGGCGAGGAGATGGTCGCCGTAGCGGGAGTAGACCACGGCATGGGCCGGGAAGTACGGCGCGATGGTGTTCCGGTGCAGGTACTTGAGGTGGTAGATCTCCAGGAATCCGTCGGTGAGCATCTTCCAGTTGCATCCGAGGTCGTGGTCCTCGGCCGCGTGGCAGACCATGGCACCGAGCCCCAGCCCCGCGAGGAGGTCGTCGAGCTCGACCCCGAGCCAGTCACGCACCGTGAGCGGGTCAGAGCCGGGATCGACCGTCACCCACACGAGCCCGTGGCGCTCCTCGCACCGGAGGCGCTGGAGTCCGCCGACCGCAGGAGTAGTGGAGAAGAGACGGGCATCCGACGCCGCTCTCAGCGTGCCATCGAGGTTGTAGGACCATCCGTGGAACCGGCACGACATCAGCCGGGCCGAGCCGCACGGCCGGTGCTCGACGGTGTTTCCCCGGTGAGCGCACACGTTGACGAGCGCGTGGGCCCGGCCGTCGCGCTCGCGGGTCACAATCACGGGCACATCGCCCAGACGCAGGGTGGCGAAGTCCCCCGGCGACGCGATCTCGCTGGACGCCACCGCCGCAGCGGGCCGCCGCGCCATGGTCCTACGCTCGTTCAGGAGCCGTTCTGGGCTCGTGTAGACGTCCGTAGCCAGCCTGGCCGACGGCTCAGACGCGGACGGGATCCCGTCGGTGGCCAGCCTCACGAGCCGGTCGCCAAGATCAAGCTCGAAGGCGCGCACCCTGCTCACGTCAGCCTCCGGCACCGGAGCCCGCACCGCCTCCATCGGTGAGAAGGCTAGCGAACCGAAGCGAACACCCAGGATCCCCGCTCAATGGCAAGGCGACAGCAGCCCCTTGGACTGGCCGCCAGCCCTTCGCCATGATGACCCACTCGGTGGGTTTAAGCAAACCGACCGGGGGATCACTTTACTTGCATTAGGACTAAGCGAAGCGGACTTTCCTACCGACGAGGCGGCAGTCAGCATGGGTTTCGACGGGATGACGGCGTAGGACGACACATAGATGACCGATCCGACTCTGGGTGCGCGCACGTAAAGCAAGAGAGGTATAACTTTACTTAATCGCGAGAGTGGCAAAGCGGGCTTTCCTACGACAAGGAGGTAGTCAGCATGCGGCCGGAGTCTTTCAGGTCCACGGAGCGCGGAACGGTTCGCCTGACTCTGGAGGGCTACTGGGCATTCCATCCTCAACCCCTCCCACGGCAGCTACATCTGGACGCTGAAGCCGTCGGGTTGCTCGATGAAGCGACTGCCGCGGTCAACAGGTTGGGCGGGGTAGGGCTGCTACTACCCAACCCCCACTTGCTGATAGCGCCTTACCTGAGGATGGAGGCAGTGCTGAGCTCCCGCATTGAGGGCACCCAGACCGACGTCCCACAGCTGCTGCGCTTGGAGGCAGACCAGATCACCTCACCGGAGGAAGCCGCGGACGCGCGGGAGGTAGCCAACTACGTGGTGGCCCTCGAGCACGGCTTGGACCGGGTGCGCGGTGGCTTCCCATTTTCAGTTCGGCTGATGCGTGAGATGCATGAACGCCTGCTGCGAGAAGTTCGAGGCCGGCACCGAGCGCCAGGCGAGCTGCGAAAGAGCCCCGTGTGGATCGGTGGAGACACCCTGGACAACGCAGTGTTCGTCCCACCGCCACCGGACACGATGAAAGACGCACTGCGCGACCTCGAGAAGTTCATCCACGACCGGCAGATGCCCTTGCTGCTCCAGCTCGCGCTGGTGCACTATCAGTTCGAGGTGATCCATCCGTTCCTGGACGGCAACGGGCGGCTCGGCCGCATACTCATGCCCCTCCTCCTCGTCGAACGCTACGTGCTGCCCGAGCCCCTGCTGTACCTGTCGGCCTACTTCGAGCAGAATCGCAGCGACTACTACGACCTACTCCTACGAACGAGCCAACATGGCGATCTCATGCCGTGGATCAAGTTCTTCCTGCGGGGAGTGCGCCGCCAAGCCCGCGACGCGGAGCAGCGCACTCATCGGCTGGTGAAGCTGCAGGCCGACCTGCGCAACCAACTCTTTGAGGAGGGCAGGCCCGGCTCGGTGCTGCGCCTCGCCGAGCATCTGTTCTCCTGGCCCATGGTCACAGCAAGAATGGTGGCGCGACTCATCAACGTGACAGCCCCGACGGCAAACGCTGCCATACGAGCCTTGGTCGAGCGCGGCGATCTCGAGGAAATCAGCGGCAGGGAGCGCAACCGGCTCTACCAGGCGACCAAGATCTTCGAAGCCGTCTATGGACCTGTCGACTCCAGCGAGCAGGCGACCGAGGGCTCCGGCAAAGCTTGAACGCGATAGGGGGCTAGGCGATCGCGGCGGCTGCGGGGCGGCGAGGCACCGACACCTCGATCACGGTGCCGCGGGGCGCGTCAGCCGACGCGGCCTTGATGGTGATCGAGCCGCCGAGGTCGTGCACCACGAAGGTGCGCACGATGGTGAGTCCGAGCCCGGCGTCGCGGTCCAGCGAGAAGCCGTCAGGGACGCCGGGGCCGTCGTCGGTCACGCGCATGATCAGCGTCTTGGGGGTGCGGGCGAAGCGCACCTCCACCAGCCTGCCCGGGCCGGCTGGAGACCCGGCGTGCTGGAAGGCGTTCTGCACCAACTCCACCAGGACCACCGCCAGCGGCATCGCCGTCTCCCCGTCGATCTCGCCGACCGTCCCCTCCACCCGAATCTTGAGCGGACGCTCCGCCGGGGCCAGCCCCGCCTCCACCAGATGCACCAGCGGACCCACGACGTCGTCGAAGTCGAGGTCGGAGGTGGTGTCGAGCGCCAGATGCTCGTGCACCATGGCGATCGACGAAACGCGCCGCACCGAGCTCTCCACTGCGGCCTTGGCCTCTGCGCTGCCGAGGCGGCGGACCTGGAGCTGCAGCAGCGAGCTGACCGTCTGCAGGTTGTTCTTGACCCGGTGGTGGATCTCGCGGATGGTGGCATCCTTCGACACCAGCAGGCGATCGTGGTGGCGGAGCTCCGACACGTCGCGCAGCAGAGCGACCGCTCCGGTGATCCGGTCCCCGGCCACCAGCGGGTAGGCCCGCAGCACAACCACGATCCCCGATCCGGCCGTGAATTCGGCCACCGTGGAGCGCCGTCGCCAGAACGAGCGCCGGATGACGGTGTCGTCGAGTCCGAGGTCCGCCAGGCGGCAGCCCGGCACCCGACGCATCACGCCCAACCGATGCAGAGCGCTGCGGGCATTCGGCGAGGCGTAGGTGATGCGGCCCTCGCGGTCGAGCACCATCACGCCATCGCCGGCGCGGGGCTCGCGGAACTCGCCCACCCGCTCAACCCGGTCGTAGGGGAAGGCGCCGTCCGCGATCATCTGGGCGAACCGGGCATACAGACCGCGGTAGATGGTCTCCAGCGGGTTCTCGTGGCGGATGGGAGCAGGAGCCGCCTCGCGGGACAGAACCGCGACCGGCAAGTCCCCGCAGCGCACGGGCACGTAGTCCACCACGCGGAGACGGTCGCGCAGCGGCAGGCTGCCCTCCTCCTCCACGACTGTGTCGTCTCCGACCCCGGAGCGGTCGCCGACCTCGGCGATCTCACCCTCGCCCGCCTCGCCCGTCGCCATCGCGGCGTTCAGCCACCCGCAGGCCGCCCTCCGCACCACGGTGCCGACCGGATCGACGGCATGGACAGTGGGTCCCGTGGACGCCCGCGCGTGGGCCAGCACAACGAAGCCCTCGCCGTCCCCGCCACCTGTCCCGCCCGTCGGGACCCGCGGGCCGACCGCGGTGCCCCCTGCCGCAACGGGATCAGCGACCGCGCCCCCGCCCGGGCTTAGACGCTCGTCCGGCGCCTGCTCGGGGGCGACCGTGACAGCAGCCGGATCGAACCCATCGGTGCAGGGCGCGTAGAGCAGCAGGTCACCAAAGGAGAAGTCGGCAAGCGGCGCCCACGAGGCGACGAGCCGGTGCAGATGGTCGATGGAGCGCTCGTCGAGCGCGGTGCCGGCCCGGGCCAGCTCCGCGAGACAGACCACCGCCGCGGCTCTCCGTCAGAGGCCCTGCGGAAAGTTGCCAACGCCTCGCGGCGCGGCCCGTTGTTTCCCGCTCTTGTTCGCTCCGCTCACGGGCCGCTCGGCCGTGTTGCCCGCTCTTGTTCGCTGCGCTCACGGGCCGCTTGGGCCCACGGCCTCGCTCGGCGCCGCGCGAAGATCCTCATCCGCCTCTCCCTATCCGCTCGGCCTCGTCAGCCGAACCCGATGGGGTGGGAGCCGGGCGGACCCATCTCCACATGGGTGAGGCGCGACGCCGCCACCGCTATCTCCCGGCCCTTGTCGTCAGTGAGCCAGAGAACCGGAGCGGCGCCACTCAAAGCGGCCCCGACCGACTCCTTGATGATCTCGCGGTCGGCGTCGTCGGGCAGGGTCACCGTGATGGGCTGGGGGTTGTCGGCGATTCCGATGCGAAGCTCCACGCTTTTCTCCTTGGCTGCTTGGTCCTTGGCTGTACCGTCGCCGGCTGTTGGTGTTCTTGGCTCTCAGACGATCTTCAGCTCGGGATGGGTTCGCTTGGTAGGGCCGTGGGCCTCGATCCACGACGCCATCGCCGCGAACACCTTCGACACCTCGCAGCCGGGGTCCACAGCCATTATCGGCCTGCCGTCGTCGCTGCCCTCGCGCAAAGCGATCGTCATCGGAACCTGGCCGATGAGCTCAACGTCGAACGTCCGGGCCAGCTCCGCCCCGCCACCCGAGCCGAAGAGCCGGTAGCGCTTTCCGTCGTCGCCAATGAACCAGGACATGTTCTCGATCACGCCCCGCACGGCGATGTTCACCTTCTGGAACATGAACGCCGAGCGCTGGGCCACCTTCTGGGCGGCCGGGTTGGGGGTGGTCACCACGTAGGCCTCGGCGCGGGGCAGGAACTGGGCCAGCGAAAGGGAGATGTCTCCGGTGCCCGGCGGCAGGTCCACCAGCAAGAAGTCGGGATCGTCCCAGAAAACATCGGTGAGGAACTGTTCGAGGGCCTTGTGCAGCATCGGCCCCCGCCAGATCACCGGCTGGTCCTCCTTGGCGAAGAAACCCATCGAGATGCAGCGCACGCCGTGCACCTCCGGCGGCAGGATCATGTCGTCGATCACCACGGGGGCCCGGTCCACTCCCAGCATGCGGGGGATGGAGAAGCCGTACACGTCGGCGTCCACCACCGCGGTGGAATGGCCCTGGGCAGCCAGGGCGATGGCCAGGTTGGCCGTCACCGACGACTTGCCGACGCCGCCCTTGCCCGAGGCGATCAGCAGCGTGCGGGTGGCGTTGCCCGGCTCGGCGAAGGGGATGGCCCGGCCTTCGGCGTGGCCGTGGGCGGGGGTGGTGCCAGCGGTGGCGGCCGGGTCGCCGTGCAGCTTGGAGCGCAGCTCGGCCCGCTCGGCGTCGCTCATCACCGTGAAGTCCAGGGTGACAGCGGCCACGCCGTCGAGGGCGACCAGCGCGTCGGTCACCCGGCGCTGGATCTCGCTGCGCAGCGGGCAGCCCGCCACGGTGAGCGCGATGCGAACATCGGCATGGCCGCCGTCGATGGTGGAGCCCCGGTACATGCCGAGGTCGACGATGCTGCGGTGCAGCTCAGGGTCCTCCACTGGTCGGAGGGCCTCGATCACCTCCGCTTCCGTAACAACCACGGCCGTAGGCTAACGGCGTGTCCAGGACACACCTCAGCGCGACGGCGGTCAAAGGCTCTGTCGGGCGCGCTGTGGTGGATTCCTAGAAGCGGATCCATGCTGCATCTGGTGCGCCATGCTGATGCGGGCGTCCGGATGGCTTGGTCGGGCGACGACTCCGAGCGGCCGATCGACGACTCCGGACGGATGCAGGCCGAGGCCATCGGCACAGCGCTGGCAGGTCGACCGATTGAGCGGATCCTGTCGAGCCCGGCGGTGCGGTGCGTGGACACCGTCGTGCCGCTGGGGCGAGCCTTGGGACTGCCGGTTGAGACCGCCGACGAGCTGGCCGAGGGCTCCCATGTCGCGGACGCCCTCGAGCTGCTGCGCTCGCTGGCCGCGGCCGAGGGCGACTCCGTGCTGTGCAGCCACGGCGACGTCATTCCCGGGCTGCTGTGGGTTCTGGCCCAGTGCGGGTTGGACATACGCGAACTGGGTCGGTGCAAGAAGGGCTCGATCTGGGAGCTTCAGGTGAGCGACGGCCGGGTGGTCGGCGCCTCCTACCGGCACCCGCGCACCTTCGGCGCAGCCTGACCCACCCGGCCGCGGCAGGGCTCCGAGCGTTCGACGCGGCCTGACTCAGGCGACGTACTGGGGAGGCCGGGAGAAGACCTCCTCTAGCAGCGGGACGAAGTCCTCCATCGGCAGGTCGTCGTAGTTCGGGTCGAAGCAGTTCTGGTCGTAGGAGGCGCAGAAGTCGACGCAGCGGTCGTAGTGGGGCGACTCTGCGTAGCGCTCGCGGGCGTCGCGGTCGCCACCGAGGTGGTGGAAGTAGTAGTAGCCCTGGAACAGCCCGTGGTGGCGCACCACCCAGGCCGTCTCCTCACTCACAAATGGGGCGACGATCGCTGCGGCCACCGCGCTGTGGTTGTCCGGGGCCAGCATGTCGCCGATGTCGTGCAGCAGCGCCGCCACCACGAACTCATCGGACTCGCCGTTGCGCAGCACCCGGGTGGCCGACTGACGGCTGTGGCGAGCCCGGTCGATCGGATAGCCCAGCGTGGGGCCCTCAAGCAGGCGGAGGGTTGTCATCAAGTTCGGCACGAGCTGCTCGCCCGTGTGGTCCCGGTACAGCCTCTCGATGCGCTTGTACTGGTGGACGGTGCCGTCGGCCATCGTCCAACCCGCGGCGAACGTGTCTTCCAGCGTGTCTTCCAGCGTGTTGGCCATGTCTCTACCGTCCTCTCTCCGATTGGCAGGCTCTGCGACAGGTGCCACGGGTGGCCTGCAGACCACCATTCAAGCCGACGGGGAAGCGCGGTGCAGCAACCGACACGAGGCTTCAGCGCGAGAACGGTGGCCTACCCTTGCGGCCTCTATTGCCCGACGATCTCAGCGTCGGGATAGAAGGCTGCCGCTGCGAACCAGAACGTGTCGAGATGCTCGACCGGCTCCAACTCGGCGGCGGCGGTTCCGCTTTCACCCGATGGCCGGCCCAGGATGTCGTAGACGACGCCGGTGGCTGCATCCACGAAGCCGCCGTCGGCGTTCACGGACAGCTCCAGCGGCTGCCCGTCGAGCGATCCCACGAACACGCCGGTGGCGCCCACGTCGCGGCCCTCAGCGATTACGGGGCTGTCGAGGGCGCTGGCCGTCCCCGGCTCGAACAGGGCCACTAGGTCCCGCCCCGCGAAGGCGAACGGCACGACCCGGCGCGCCGCGAGCACGTCGTAGGGGATGACGGCGCCCTCTCCACCGGCTCGCAGCGCCAGCACCCGGGTGATCGGATCGAGCCGATCGTCAAAAGGGCCGCCGAAGAGGAAGGGCCGGTTGTTGGAGTCGTAGAACTCGTAGGGGTTCTGCCCGTATCGGCGGGAATGGCCGGTGTCGAGGCCGAGCACCTGACCATCGGGGTGCGATGAAAGGAACTTCTCGAATGACACGGTCTGAACGGGTAGCAAGTCGAGCTGCACGCCGGTGAGGTGGCCGACGACGGCCTGGCCCGTGTAGTGCGACCACAGGCTCTCGGTCTGGCGGTCGTACATGACCAGCGACGAGTTCCACAGCGCCCCGGAGGTGCCGAAATCGAGGATGCGCTCCCCCACCCGGCGGTCGTAGGCGACTGCGGAGTTGCACAGCGGGCAGTACGACACGGTGACCGGTACCCCTCCGACAGTTCCGTTGACCAGCTCGTGCCAGGTCATGATCCGCAGCGGATAGGCCCGGGCGTCGCCGTTGATCTCCAACGCCAGCACCGGTTCGACCGGAGCCAGCCAGCCCACCTCTGCGGCCGGCTCGAAACCGGGATCCTCCAGGGCGGGAATAACGTCGGCCGGCACCACACCCTGGATCTCGGAGACGTCGACGAGCGGTTCGGGGTGGTCGGAATGGAAGCGGTCGCGCAGCGCGCTGGGCACGTCCTCGCGCGGCGTTGACTGGATCGGACCGACCATGTCCGCGGACGACGAGTCGCTCTCTGGAGCCGCCGCGGCGGCGGTGGCCGGCCCGGCAGTGGGCTCGGGCGCTGCGGTGGGCTCGGGGGCTGCGACCTCGTCATTGACTGGCCCGGATGCGGTGCCGGTGCCGGAGTCGGGAGCTGTGCCCTCCTGGCTGTCAGCCTCAGCCGCACCGGACGACGGCTGAGAACCGGTGACGGGTGCGTCGCCGCCGCCAGGCGACTGCGAGCAGCCGATGACCGTCGCGACCAGGGCCACAGCCGCTGCTGCCGCAGCAATCCGGGGA
>JAKZWH010000005.1:0-8792 GCA_047515615.1 Acidimicrobiales bacterium
TCAGGTGGCCCTCGACGGCTATCTCGGCTGGGAGGGCCTCAGCAGCCAGACCATTGGCGCGGTGGAGATCGCCCTGTGGGACATCCTCGGCAAGACCCTCGGCGCCCCGGTGCACCAGCTGCTGGGTGGCAGCGCCTACCCGATCCCGCTGTACGGCACCGGCACGACGATGTTCGAGGAGAGCGCCCAGTGGCACGCCCACTACTTCGACCAGTGCATGGCCCTCGGCTTCGCGGGCGTCAAGGTGCGTCTGGGCCGCACCATCGACGGCGACGAGGAGGCCGTCGCCACCGTTCGGGAGCACATCGGCGCCGACAAGCTGATGGGCGTCGACTCGTACTGGTTCCACGACCCGGACTCGGCCATCGAGCTGTGCCGCCGGATCGCCCCCTACGGCATCCATTTCTTCGAGGAGCCGGTGCCCCAGTACCAGATCGAGGGCCTGGAGCGGCTGCAGCACAACTCGCCGATCCGGGTGGCGGTGGGGGAGCGGGTCTACTCGCCCCGCATGTACGCCGAGCTGGCCCGGCGCGACGCGGCCAGGGTCTTCGAGCCCGACGCCTCGCTCACCGGCGGGATCCTCAACTGCCTGGAGATCGTCGGCATCGCGGCCCGGTCCTCCATCGAGGTCATCCCCCACGTCGGGGGGCCCACGGTGGTGGGGCTGGCCGCCAACCTGCACTGGGCCACCGCGGCGAGGGTGCGGCTCTGCGAGTACGACATCGACCCCCACCAGCCCATGATCACCGACATCGGCCACAACCCGGGCCTAGCCCTCACCGACCTGGGCGGGGGGCACATCACCGCGCCGACCGGGCCAGGCCTGGGCGTCGACGTCGACGAGGAGAAGCTGGCCGCGCACCCCTACCGGGAGGGCGACACCTACGCCGAGCTGTTCCCCGAGCACGAGTCGGGCCGCACCGCGGCCGGCGCCGGGCCCTCCGACGGCTGACCGGCCGACACGAGAATCCTCCGCCAGTAGCCTCGGTCCGATGGCCGCCACCGCTCAGCCCCAGCCCCGCCGCGACCACGACACCCGAGCCCTGGAGGAGCTGGGCCAGGCAGTGCGCAGCCGCCGCAACCAGCTTGGCCTGACACTCAGCCAGGTCGCCGACCGCTCCGGCCGGTCCGTTCCGTTCCTCAGCCAGGTGGAGACCAGCTTCGCGGCCCCCAGCCTCACGTCGCTGTTCGCCATCGCCAGGGTGCTGGAGACCACCCCCGAGCGGCTGCTGGCCGGCCCGGTGTCGGCCGACGTGGTGGTCACCGGATGCGACAAGGGCCAGCGCTACGACATCACCGACGCGCCCCAGACCGCGTTCCGCCGCCAGCTGACCGGCCTCGATGAGCCCTTCAGCGCGGCCGAGTACGTCGTGGAGCCCAGCTCGCGGCTGGGCGGCTTCTTCGCGTCGGAGGGCCGGGAGATGATCCACGTCACCCAGGGGATGCTGGCCGTGGACCTCGACGACGCCGACGGCCACATCGTCACCCACCGCCTGGCCGCGGGCGACACGATGATCTACTCCACCGCCACCCGGCACCGCTGGCACCACCTAGGCGCCGAGACCACCCGCTTCGTCCACGTATCCGCCCCCGGCTAGGTGCCGGGGGCCGTCTCGCAGACCGTTGCCGAGACAGCTCCGGCGGGCCGTGTTGTGTCGTGGCTCAGCCTCCTAATGATGTCGGTGGTGAGCCGTTGTATTGCTTCGTAGTCTCATGTAGCGTGACAGTGTTGCAATCGATATGCAGTGAGGTGAACCATGCCCCGTCCGACCTCGTTCCGTCTCGATGACGAACTCCTGAAGCGCCTCGAAGCCGAGAGCAGGGTCGCCTCCACGTCGGTCACTTCGCTGGTGGGTTCGCTGCTCGATGAGGGATTGAAGACTCGACAGTTCCCTGGCGTGGCCTATCGGCCCGGCCCCACTGGACGGCGGGCCGCGCTGGTGGGGGGTCCCGACGTGTGGGAAGTGATCCGCGACCTGCGGCGCTGGCCGGGCCGGGGCATGGAACGCGTGGAGCGCCTTGCGGAGGAACTCGGTCTGCCGGTCAGCATCGTGAGGCTGGCGACGGACTTCTATTGCGCCTTTCCTGCCGAGATCGACGCCCGCATCGAGGCAGACGAGAGTGCCGCTGAGCAGATCCGGCGCCGGACACAGCGACGCGACGCTCTGCTGTCTTCGTGAAGTGGCTGATAGACGAGATGCTCCCGCCGGCCATTGCCAGCGAACTGAACGCGATGGGCCACGATGCGGTGAGCGTCGCCGCGGCCGGGCTCGGCGGCGCGCCTGACGACGTGGTCTACGCCGAAGCCCTCGCCAACGACAGGGTGATGGTGACCGAGAACGCCTCGGATTTCGCGGCGATAGTCGCGCAGCGCCACGCCAACGACGAGCCGTGCGTGCCTGTGGTGCTCGTGCGCAAGTCCGATCACCCCTCCGGGGGTGCGCTGGCCCACCATCTCGCCCGGTCCCTGAACCGATGGGCTGCCAGCAGCCCCGATCCCTACCCGGGACCCCATTGGCCCTGAGCCGAATCGCACGACTCAGCGACCGAGATCCTGGGTCAGGGCTCGATCAGGGGGAAGACCTCGCTGGCTACCAGGTCGCCGGTGCGCAGTCCGTGGGGGAGCATCCTCCAGAACACCGCGGCCTGCTCGCCCAAGTCGAGGTAGCGGGTGTCGGGATGGGCGTAGCGGGTCGACAGCCGCCGGAAGGGCCGGTCTGCCACCTCCCGGACGCCGGTGGAGTGCAGCATCCGGGAGTCGATGGCCACCGCGTCACCGGCTTTCAGGTCCCAGGTGGTGACCGGGAAGCGCTCGGGGTCGGCGTCCACGTCGGGGACCGGTTCCAGCTCCGAGGCCCCGCCGATGGTGGTGGTCGATGACGAGAACTCGATCGGCGCGTAGGTGATGCCCGTGGCGTGGGAGCCCTCCACCACCCGCAGCGCGGCGTCGGCGCTCACGTCGTCGAGGGTGACCCAGATGGTGGCGAAGGGCCGGTCCAGGTTGTAGTAGGGGTGGTCCTGGTGCCACGGGCTGCGCGAGATCGCTCCGGGCTCCGAGCAGAACCACTGGTCCTCGATCAGAACCGCGGCGTCGGCCCCGCACAATTCCGCGCCCAGTGCGGGAAGCGCCGAGGAGTGGGTCGCCTCGGCGATGTCGGGGTCGTCGAACCAGCGGAACAGGTCGCTGTCCACCTTTAGCTCGCCCGGCGGCGACAGCACCCCGTAGAACTGGCTGGGGCTGGCCTGGCAGCGCTCGATCGCGGCGTGGAGCCGCTCGCACCATTCGCGGTCCAGCAACCCGGGGATCACCACGGCGCCCTGTGAACGGAAAGCGTCTCGGCGCGCCGCGCTCGGCGCGAGGCCCGGCTCAGCGCGCACGGGTCGCCGCCGGGGTGGTCATCAACTGGGCGTAGTGGGCGAGGTAGCGCCGCTGGGGCGCCTCTGAGGTGATCGGTCCGCAGATCGTCCCGTCGGTGCCGTCGGTGGAGCCGGCGTCGGGAAGTCCCCGGCTCATGTCGATCCACTCCATCTCCGGGATCGACAGGCCCCGCTGGATCCGCTCGAACATGTCGAGGTCGTCTGGGGTGCCGAAGTTCACGAAGTCCTCGTCCACCCGCAGGCGCAGCAGGTCGATCTCCGGCGGCGCGCCCGGCGCGGACGTGAGCCAGAACTGCAGCCGGGTGCGGTCCACGGCCACCGGCTCCACCACCATCAGCTGGTTGCCGACGAAGATCAGGTTCGGGAACAGCGACAGGTTCACCATGCTGCCGGTGGCCAGGTCGAGCAGCTCGGTGGCGCCGACATCGACCAGCGCCGACTCCAGCGGCTCCCGGAACGGCACGTTGCGCATTGTGGCCCACGGACCCTGGGGGATGCCCGGGCGCTGGTCCACCACCATGTGGCCGTTGCGGAGCGCCTTGGACACCATCGGGGTCGACCCCGGGTCGCGGGCCAGCACCGTCTCCACGTCGACTGTCTCGCCCAGCGAGTTGTAGGAGTGGTGGGCGAACGTGGCGTGCAGGCCGTCGGCCGCGTTGTCCCACGACAGCTTCCAGTTGCCGGCGAACTCCAGCAGCTGCGGCGAGCCCATCACCGCCAACTCGCCGCCGGGATGGCGGTCGATGATGGTGTCGAGCGCGTCGGCGGCCTCGCCCAGCCAGCAATCCAGCGGCTCGGGCTCCGCGTTGAGGGTGGCGAACACGAAGCCCCGGTAGCTGGCCGTCTCCAGCCGGCCCAGCGAGAGCGTCGAGTAGTCCTCGACGGGATGGTCGGCGGGGAACGGGATGGCCACGAGCTGCCCGTCGGGCGAGTAAGTCCAGCCGTGGTAGGGGCACACGAAGCGCTTGGCGCAGCCGCTGGACTCCGCAGCCAGCACCGTGCCCCGGTGCGCGCACCGGTTCAGGAGCACGTTCACCGCACCGTCGCGGCCCCGGGTCATCAGCACCGGCCGCAGGCCCAGCGTGGTGGTGCGGTAGTCGCCGGGCCCGGGGATCTCGCTCTCGTGTCCCACATAGCACCACGACGCCGCGAACACCCGGGTCATCTCCATCTCGAAGATCCGCGGGTCGGTGTAGATGCGGCGGTGCACCCGGTGGGGCTGCACCAGCTGGCCGAAGTCGGCGGTCGAAGGATCCAAGTCGGCGGCGGTCACGGCGATACCCCTATAGCAGGAAGCTCGGATTGCGGATGCCCGTGGCGAGCGCGGGCACGACCAGGATCTTGGTGCGGCGCCGGAGGTCGTCGCCCACGAGCTCGTGGATCTGGCACCCGGCGAGCTGCTGGTGGCGTCCGTGGCGGTGCTCGTCGATCAGCAGACTGGACCGGGTCACGAGACCGCCCGTTGGTGCGGCCCAGGCCTCGACGCCGCCGACGATGCGGGTGGTGCGCGACGGCGGCTGCTGGCCCCAGGCCGAGGGGTCGCGGCGCCACTTGACGCGCTCGGCCAGGCGCCGCCGGTCGTCGAGCAGCAGCGACTGGTCGCTGCCGGGGTGGGCCAGCACCGACAGCGGCACCCACAGCACGGCGTCGTCGGTCCAGCCGGCCAGCCAGTCCTCGAAGCGGCCGGCGTCCAGCAGCCGGGCCTCGTGCAGCAGCGCGGCCGCGGCTGCGGCCGACAGGTTCGGATCGGCCCGGGGTCGGTCGCCCATCCCGGTGAGCAGCGCCGACAGCTCGTCGTAGCGGGCCAGCACCGCAGCCTGAGCATCGGTGGCCGTGGAGCCGGAGGGGCCGGCGCCGGGTGTGTCCGCTGCCGCGAGGGTCATCGCGATATTCCCGGCGCCATGCGCTCGAGGGTACGAAGCTCGAACGCGGCCACCAGCCAGTAGCCGATCACGGCCACGATCGTCAGTACTGCCACCGAAACCCACAGCACGTTGTAGTCGTTGCGGGTGAAGGCGGTGACCATGACGGCCCCGATCCCGTCTCCGGTGGCCAGCCACTCGGCCACGGTGGCGCCCAGAATCGAGGTTGGCACCGCGATGCGGGCCGAGGCGAGCAGGGCCGGAACCGCCGACGGCAGGTAGGCGTTGCGCACATTGGCCACCGGTTGAGCGTCATAGGACTTGAGAACGTCGAGGATCCCCTCGGGGGTGCGGCGCATGGCCGTGTAGCAGTTGACCAGGGTCGGGAAGAACGACATGACCGCCACGATCGCGGTGGTGGTCAGCACGCCCCGCCCGACGAACAGGATGATCAGCGGCGTGGTGACGATAATGGGGATCGACCGCAGAGCCACCGCGATCGGCATCAGGGCGCGCTCCAGCCACGGGACGAGGATGAACACCACTGCCGTCACCAGCGCGCCGATCAAGCCGGCCACGTAGCCGAGCGACGTGGTCCACAGGGTGGTCCACAGCGCGCCGAAGACCATCGAGCGAGTCTCGGGCGCGTCCGCATTGGTGAACAACTCCGCCCACACGTCGAAGGGCGTCTTGGCGAAGAACGGCTTGAGCTGGAACACCCACAAGAACGCGTACCAGAAGACGAACACGACGAGGATCGGAGCCAGCAGCGTCGCCAGCCGGTTGAGCACGCCCGGCTCCTGGCGGGGCGTCGGGACCGCGCCGAGGTCCAGTGCGGGCGACCACGGGCACAGGTACCGGCCCAGCGCCCCGATGACCATGTAGCCGCCGGTCGCCACGATGGTGGACAGCACCGCGATGACCCAGATCCTGTCGGTCTGAAGGGCGCCCAGAGCCCTGACCGTGAGGATGCCCAGACCCTTGTGCGCCCCGGTGAACTCGCCCACCACCGCGCCCAGGAATGCGGCCGGCGCGGCGATCTGCAGGCCGGCGAACATCGCTGGCACCGAGGCGCGGATCCGGACGCTGCGGAATGCGATCAGACGGCCCCTGCCGTAGGAGCGGACCACATCCAGGGCGCTTCCCGGCGCCAGGTCGAAGCCCAGCAGCGTGGCCACGTAGGTGGTGAAGACCACGGCTAGCGCCGACAGCGCTATGGGGGTGCCGTTGCCCGGGCCGGTGATCAGCCGCAGGATCGGGGCCACCGCGATGAAGGGCAGGCAGAAGATGGTCAGGGCCACCGCACCGATGCTGCGGCGCAGCAGCGGAACGAGCGACGCCACCGCGGCCAGGGCGATGGCGGCCAGGTTCCCCCACAGGAACCCCCATGCGGCAGTCTTGGTCGAGTGCCACAGGTTGCGCAGGTAGAGGCCGCGAAACTCGAAGAACTCGGCCACTACCGCGGTGGGCGGCGACAGCCGGTACGACCCGGCGTACACGGTGCGGGCCAGCAACTCCCACAGCAGGATGAAACCGATTCCCACTAGCGCGCTGAGAACCCGCGGCGGCACCCTGTCGAGCCTGCTGCCGGCCCCGGCCCGGCTGGGCCTGCTGGGGGCGGCCGTGACGGTATAGGTCAACTGTCGTCCGTCTCGAGCTGTACTACCTGCCCTTCGGAGCGGTGCAGGCTGGCCGAGACGGCCTCCACTTTGGCGTGGAACTTGTCGGTGAGCAGCAGGTCCCGGGTTCGGGGACGATCGAACCCGACGGTGTGGCTGGCCACTATCTTTCCCGGCCGCGGCGACATCACCAAGACCACGTCGGCCACGTAAACCGCCTCGGGGATCGAGTGGGTGACCAGGATGGTGGTGGTGCCCCGCGCCGTCCAGATCCGCTGCAACTCGTCGTTGAGTTGCTGGCGGGTCAGGGCGTCGAGAGCGCCGAACGGCTCGTCGAGCAGAAGCAGGTCAGGCTGGGTGACCAGCGACCGGGCGATGGCCACCCGCTGGCGCATGCCTCCCGACAGCTGAGAGGGTCGGGCCTTCTCGAATCCCTGCAGCCCGACAAGCTCGACCAGGTCCTCAACCGCCTTGGTGTCGTGGCGCCGGCCCACTAGCTCCAGCGCGAGCCGGATGTTGGTCGAGACCGTCCGCCAGGGCAGCAGCGACGGGTCCTGGAAGGCGACGCCGATGCGCTGGCCCCGCCGCATCTCGTCGGGCGACGAGCCGTCCATGTCGATGGTCCCCTCGTCGGGCTCGTCCAGACCGGCCACGAGGCGCAGCGCGGTGGACTTGCCGCAACCCGACGGTCCGATCAGCGCGGTGAAGCCGCCCGCGGGCACATGCATGTCGAGCCCGCGCAGGGCTGTGACCTCGCCGCCGCCCAGGGCGAAGGTGCGTCCTACCCCGACGACGTCTACCGGCGCTCCCCGCCGGTTCATCACCTGCGGTGTCTAGAGACTGCTGGCGCGCCCCGTCACGAGAGCACGGGACCGTCGGCGTAGATCTCCTCCAGCAGCGACCGGTCCCACAGCTCCTCGGTGACGTTGACGCCGAGCGCCTTCAGGACCCGGATGTTGTCGGCGACCGACTGGTCGGTCCACCACAGGAAGCCGCTGGCGTCGGTGACGTCGCTGAACATCAGCTTGATGAACTCCGAGGCCTTGATCGTCTCGGTCTCCAAGTCCATGCCGGCGTCGGGGAACCGGTCGACGGTCACCTGCGCGGCCGTGGCCGGGTCGGCCTTGTGGTCCTGCCAGCCCAGGATCTCGCCCCTGAGCAGCCCGAGCGCGGCGTCGCGGTTGTTGGCCAGGGTGTCGTCGGTGACGATGTAGGTCTGGCTGTGCACCGCGTAGCCGAAGTCGGCGAACAGCATGGTGGTGTTGTCGATCCCGGCGACGGTCATGGTCACGGGCAGATCGACGAGCCAGCACAGCAGGCTGTCGACCTCGCCGTTCACCAGCGGGGCGGGGTCGTAGTCGCTCTGGATGACTTCGACTCTGGAGAGATCGACGCCGTTCAGCGACGCCAGCAAGTCGAGGTCGAGCTGGTTGTTGAAGGCCATGCCGAGCTTCCTGCCCTCGAGGTCCTTGGGCTCGTTGACCGGGTCGCTCGTCAGTGAGGCGATCACGAACGGGTTGCGCTGCATGGCCACGCCCACGATCTTGAACGACGCGCCGTCGACCACAGACTGGCCCGCGAAGTTGGCGGCCGAGATGCCCATGAGGGACTGGCCTGCCTCCACTGCGGCGTCGGGGGACACGCCAGGCCCGCCCGGTATGAGCGACACGTCGAGGCCTTGGTTCGCGTAGTGGCCGTTATGGGCCGCGAGGTAGGAGCCGCCGAATTGCACGGAGTCGAACCAGCTCAGCTGGAAGTTCGCCGGCGTGAGGGCGGCGGGTCCGGACTCGGAGCCCGAGCAGGCCGCGAGAAGACTGCTGCCGCCCAGCAGCAGCCCGGCCCCGGCGGCGGTGCCTCCCAGGAATGTGCGTCTGGAGAATTGGTTGGCGATCATGGGGTCCCCCTGTTCAGACAGCCCTCAGCGCCGAACCGC
>JAKZWH010000006.1:0-4018 GCA_047515615.1 Acidimicrobiales bacterium
GTGCGGGCCCCTCGTCGCCCACCCACAGCTCGTCGAGGCCGAGATCCTCGACATGGCGGGCCAGGTCGACCAGCTCGGGAGCCGGCACCTCGGGGAACACCCACACGCCGACAGCAGGAACGGTGCCGCCGCTCACGGCGCTGGCCTACCATCGCGGTCATGGCCTGGATCGACACCGTCTCGTGGGCCGCCGCCGAGGGTCCCCTGCGCGATGCCTACGACTGGCAGGCGGCGGCGCTCGGGGAGCCGGCCGAGTTCACGATGCTCGGCAGCCTCCACCCCCCGATCGTCGAGGAGCGGCTGCGGCTCTATCGCGCGGTCCAGCATTGCCCGTCGCAGCTCACCGCGATCGAGCGCCAGTCGGCCGCGCTCGTAACGTCGCGGCTCAACGGCACCGACCACTGCGCATCGGGGCTGCGACTCAAGCTCGAGTCGCTCGGACTGGCCGCCGAGATGCTCGACGCGATCGACGCCGATCCGGCCCATGTGCAGTCCGGCGACGGCCGCTTCGACGCGATCTGCGCCCATGCCGCCAAGCTCACCCAGTCGCCCGCCGCTGTGACCCAGGACGATCTCGACCCGCTGCGCGACCACGGGCTGAGCGACCTCGACATCCTCGATCTCAACAACATGGTCGCCTATTACGCCTACATCAACCGGGTGGTGATGGGCCTCGGGCTGCGCAGCGTGATGACCTCCACCCGCGAGGCGACCAGCGCAATCCCGGGCGAGCGCTGACATCGGTTGCCTCAAAGCTGCGGCACCACTTCCGCGGCGAGGATCTCCACGGTTCGCAGGGAGCCCGCGTCGTCCTGCCCGGGCACGATCGAAAGATCTCTCACACCCAGTTCGGCATAGCGGCCGAGGGTGTCGACGAGCTCGTCTATCGAGCCGGTGTTTGCGTGCCACTCAACGACGTTCCCGGTCACGTCATGTGCGCCGTATTCGAGTCGAGTCCGGTGGGCGAGGAACTCCCCGCCTGCGTCGAAGAACCGGCGGGCGACGGGGGCGAGTTCGTCCGGCGACGCGCGCGTGGACTGGAAGGGCAGACCCCGCGCCACGGCTCGGGTCATCGTCGCCGTCCCCCCTGCCAGCCACAGCGGCGGCGGGCCCGCGCTGGAGGGTCCCGGGGACAGTGTCTCGTCGGGGAGCAGCCGACGGAGGTCGTCGAGGTGGTCCTCGAAGACTGCCGCGCGATCGCCGAAGGCAATGCCCCTCGATTCGAGGTCGTGGGCCCAGAACCCGGGCGTGACGACGAGCACGAATCCGCCGCCCGCCATCCGCTGGAGCGTGTTGGCCTGTTTGGCGAGCCAGGCCGGATCGCGCAACGGCAGGACCGCGGCGCAGATGCCGGTGCGGGCGGTCGGATACCGCCCGGCCAGCCACGCCAGCTCGGTCAGGCTCTCCATCCCGCCGGCCCAGCCCGTGAAGTCGGGGTTGGCGAGGTAGCCGTCGCCGAGCCAGAGCGTGTCGAGGCCGCCCTCCACGGCCATGCGGCTCAGCTCGAGCGTCGTCTCCCTCGTAGTGGCAAACGGCGAGATCCCGATCCGCACATCAGCTCCCTCACTAAGCGCTACTCGACGCGCCGGTTCAGCGCGCTGCCTCCGTAGATGCTCCGACAGTAGTTCTGACCACGGCTGGAGGCTCGCCTGACTGGGTCGATCACTTGGGCCACTTCGCTCCGACTGGTCATCTGCTGGAGCGGCTCCTGCCCGTGGAGGGGTCGCGGATCGTCACGGTCAGCAGCCTCGGTCAGACCACAGGGGTTGTTGCGGCGCGAGGATGCAGGTGGACTGCTGAAGCGCCAGACCGCGCTCCAATCGGTGAACGGCGGCGAAGCGCTGCCCGCAATTTCCAGCGGGAAGAGAAGTCGGACCTGATGCCCCTTGCGCCGAGCGCGCGAGATCTTTGCCTGGTCTGCTGGCTAGCGGGGGAGGCCGGTCTGGAGGACCTGGCGGACCAGCCCCGTCAACAACCCGTGCTCGCCGGTCAGCTCCGCGGCCCTCGTCGCGAGCTCGGGCGACCAGAAGCTCAGCCCGGTCCCTCATCGCCGCCTCGCCAGCAGCCTCCGTCGCCGGCATCGCCGGCAGATTCTGATCAGTCATCGACATGATCCTTTCCGGTCCTCAGCCCACAGCTGCGGACCCTCAGATCACGCCCGATACACAAAATTCCCGACAGGCCCGATCGCGGCCCAGCTGCCAATTTCGCGTAGCAAACCGCGCACCCCCCATTACAGGCGACTACGGAACCGCATGGCGGGCACAGGGAGTTCTCGCTCCCAACAGAATTGATCCTGTGGCGCTGTCGCCCTAGGTGGTTGGTGCGTGGGCGTGCGCTGCAATAGCACATAAGACCGTTTAGCAGGGCTATAGCGTCACCAAAGGCAGCCGAATAGCACATACGACCTGATATGGTGGTCGTGTGGGACGATACATCGACGCCGAAGGGTGGATGGCGAGCCCAACGGGCTACGGGCGAAGGCTTTATCGCGCCTATATGCCGCACCCTCTAGAAGGGTGGGATCCCAGCCTAGGTGTCGAAGACATGAACGCGGTCACCGCCGCGGACAGGGCACTCGTTGCAGCCATCTCCCTACCTCAGACGAATCTAGGCGGTGCCATCGCGGACTGGATGGTGGCCCGTGACGAGAGCATCCGCTCGAGCGTCATGGAGGGTGTCGCAGCCACAGAGTCGGGTTTCGCCTGGGCGCGCTACATGGACCAGGCTGGCAGGCCCGTGTCCGACGAGAACGAGGCGCTCACGCTCGGCGCAGCAAAGCAGGTGACGGCCGCGGTGGAGTTGGGCAAGAAGATGCGTGCTGGTAGCACCTGCACGCTGGATGACATCCTCGACATCCACAGCCGCCTCTTCGCTGGGACGCGGGACCGAGACATCGGGGGTGTCTTGCGCGACGAACCGATATGGATTGGCCCGGAAGGTTGCTTAGTGGACGATGCATCGTTCGTGCCCCCTCCTGGGGAGCATGTACCCGAACTCATGGATGACCTAGTTGGCTATCTGAACACCAGCGACCACCCCGCCGTGCTGCGAGCGGCGATAGTCCATGCCCAGTTCGAGACGATCCATCCCTTCGAAGACGGCAACGGCCGGACGGGGCGGGCACTCATTCACACCGTCTTGAACGCCGCTGGGCTGGCTCGCGGGGCGGTCCCGATCAGCACGGCGCTCAGTCGTGACCGCGATGGCTACCACGACGCGCTCAACGCGACACGGGTCGTGTGCGGGCACGATGAAGCGCCGGCTCGCAGCGCCGCCCTGCACTGGTGGCTGGTGACATTCAGCAACGCGTGCGAAGAGGCCCAGCGGCAAGCAGCCTCGGTCGTGCGAACCGTCGAGGGTATGGCCGCCAGGTGGCGGGCAGCTGCTGTGTTCCGCAGCGGCAGCGCTGCGGCGGCACTCCTAGAGACGCTCCCGTCGATGCCGGTGCTGGATGCTGAGATGGTGTCGGAGCGCCTAGGCGTCACTGAGAGGGCGGCTCGCGTGGCCCTCTCATCCCTCAACACAGCGGGCATCGTGAGCCCCACGGGCGGGCGGCGCAATCGAAGGTACACCGTCCCTGAGATGGTCGGCATGCTGCATCGCATGACCCCCGACGGCGGGCTGCCTCGTCGCTGGGAGCGCGGAGCAATGAGGGCACCAGAGGGGCAACCAGAGGCACCGCCGCCGCCGTCTACATGCGGCTACCACGGCCCGCGCTCCAAGAGGCGCTGCCGGCTTCCTAAAGGGCACGCCGGCCAGCATCGCTATCCGCCGATCAGTTGAAGCTCAACGAGCTTGCCACACCCGCCCCATAGCATGCCGTGCAGGAGACATGCGGGCCGCAGTGCCCTGACGGCCTCCATCCAGCGCGCCGCGTTGCCCACGACGTAGGCCGGATAACTCCTCGACACGATGACCTCCTCAGTCGACGTGCCCGAGATTCAACTATCCCAACCGCGCGATACCCGGGACAGACCACTCCCGAAGTCCATTCCAGACCAGTCATACGCCGACC
>JAKZWH010000007.1:0-2509 GCA_047515615.1 Acidimicrobiales bacterium
GTCCATGAGCTGCTTGTCGATGACGTCGGTCGGCAGCTTCTGGCGCTCCAGCTCCAGGAACTGCTGAAGAAGCCTCTCGTGCGACTGCTGGAAGAGTTCTAGACCCGGACTCGTCTCTGGCATAACACTGCTGGGCTGAGCGCCCTCACCCGCCTCGGTGAGCCGTCATGTCCTGGGCGTTCGAGCCGTGCAGCTTGACGGCCCAGTCCCGGAACGAGCCGGTGGGCTTCATGTTCGGCCTCGGCGGGGACTCGGACTCCGGCGGCTGTGGGTGGGCGGCCTCTTGGGCCGGGGGCTCGGGCTGGGCGGCCGGCTGCTCGTAGGGCTGCGCCGGGTACTGCGGCGGCTCATGGGCCTCGTAGGTGGGCTGCACCGGGTGCTGCGGCTGTTGTTCGTGGGTCCCGGGCTGCGGTTCGTAGCTTCCGGGCTGTGTCGGGTACTGCGGCTGCTGTTCGTGGGTCCCGGGCTGCTGTTCGTAGGGCTGCGCCGGGTACTGCGCCGGCGGGTAGGGCGGTGGCGTCGGCTGGCCGTAGGACGGGGAGCCCTCCGGCGGCGCCATCGGCGGAGCCTCGCCGTAGCCCCGCCCGCTTTGACTCTGGGCGTCGGCGGGCCACCCTGTGGGCGGCAGGTAGTGCGACTGGCCATAGCCCGGCTGGGGCGCGGGAGCCATCGGCGGCGCCTGCCCGTAGTCCGGGAAGCCCTCCGGCGGCGCTATTGGCGGCGCCTGCCCGTAACCGGGCGGATATTGGGCGGCGGGATCGAAGGTCGCCGCCGCGGGGGTCGCCTGGCCGGCATCCCCGCTAACTTCGGTGTCGGGCGGAGCCGCCGCCGCGGCGGGCTGGCGGGGCCGATTCGACACCGGCGGCTGCGCGTACGGGTACAGCTTCTCTCCGACCTCTTCCAGACTCGCCCGCCACTTCTTGGACTTGCGCTTGCTGCGGGCCAAGTAGGCCGACAGGTCTGTGGCCATGTCGGCCACGATTTCGATCGACCCGCAGAAGGTCAGGCCGCAGCTCTCCTGCCACTCCTCGGGGCTCAGGGGCGACTTGCCGATGGTCACCGCGTAGCCCTGAGGGCCGCCCTCGCCGAGACCGGCGGCCAGCATGTCCTTGAGATGCCCGAGGCTCGACAGCTGGCTGTTGTTGCCGCAGACCACCACCACCCCGGCTGCGCCGGTCGTCAGCCCCGAGGCCGCGGTGTCGGTGGTGATCCGGCCCCCGTCGATGATCACGGCCATCTCGTTCTCGGAGATCGTCCGTAGCTCCTCGGAGAAGTCGGCGAAGGTGTTGAAGATGCCGCGGGCCCCGGTGGGGCTGGCCGGAGCCGGCATCACGTGCAGGTTCTCGAACAGCACGTCCTGGGCGTGATCGATCAGATGGTTGCTCTGCACCGGCAGCCCTGAGGCGACGAACGACGCCGACCCGGGCGTGAACTGGATGCCGAGATTGTGGCTGAGCGAGCCCCCGGCGGGATCCGCCTCGATGAGCAGGATCTCGCGGCCCTGCAAGGCCCAGTGGGCGGCCAGGTGCATGGCGGTGGTGGAGGCTCCGGGCGAGCCCTGAATGCTGTAGACGGTCAGCATGGGACCGGCCGGTGCTGGTGCGGCGCTCGACTGTCGTCTGGCGAGACGATTGTCATCATTGGTCCTCGACGGGCTCCGGGCCCGATCCCGTCTCAATCGAAGTGTCTGTAATAGTTGGCGGAACGCTAGCCGCCTGCTTCTCCAACGCGTCTTCCAAGTCCTCGATGGTGAGGCCGAAGCCCAGCTTGAGCATCGTGCGGTCCGCCGCCGTCGTGTAGCGGTCGACGATTCCCTTGATCTCGAGAGCCTCCTCGGGAGTGACCACGTAATAGATGTTGTCGCCCTGCTGCACGAACTCCAGTTGCAGCACCCCGATGAGGCCCAGGGCGCCGATCTGGCCCTCGACGCCCGCAGACTCCCGGCCGAGCAGGGCCACCGTGTCGCCCGTGTTGAGGCTGCCGAAAGGCGCCTCCGAGGCCGGCAGCCTCACCTGGATGAGCACCCTGCCCGTCTCGTCCTCCCCCGACAGGGGCGGCGTCTCGAAGAGGCCCTCGGTGACGAGCGTCCCCGCGGGTATCCGACCGGTCGCCCATTTGCCGAGCACGGCGCCGAGCTGGTCGACAGTCAGGGCCGACGCTGTGCCCACGTTCGCTTCGACGATGGTGAAGTCCTGGGCCTGGGCCACCTCCCAGCGCTCGATGGTCCGAGCCGCGATCAGGTACTCGGCGCGCTGGTCGATGCTCTGGAGCACGAACCAGAAGCCGAACCCGGCCCCGAACACCAGCAGCAGGCCCAGCAGGAGCACCCCGCTCCGCCGCTGCTTCTGCTGCGAACCCGGAAGCGCGACCTGCCGCCTCTGGGCCCGCGGGCCGGTGGGCGCGCGCTCTCTCTGGGGGGGAGGATTGGTCATGGGGGTTCGCTACGAGCGATGCCAACCTGCGAGACGCACGTTCGGCGCCAGCCGCTCGGGCATCATACGATTGTATA
>JAKZWH010000008.1:0-7723 GCA_047515615.1 Acidimicrobiales bacterium
CAACTATACAATCCACGTCACTGCGGACTACTTCGAAGATGCCTTGGCTAAGGCTGACATAGTACACGACAATCGTGATGGCGTTCATGGCGAAGTCGGTTGATCTCCGGTTCCAAGGAGCACGGCATACCGCAATGACAAGTGAGACACCATGGCCGCGCTGCTTCGGCGACGGTGCAGCGCGGTTGGATCGTCTCTGGGACACGGCCATCCGCGACAGCTAGCTCCAAGAACTACGCGCTATGAGCCTGAATGGGGGACGATCACAAATCCGGCTCTTCGCGTTTGAGGGTGGAGTGAGGAGCGCGAGGGTCCGCGGCTGAACGCGAGCGATCCCCCAGAATCGGCAGCAACCCCAAAACCGCCCCCACGCTCACCGCACCGGTGGATTCAGGCTAAGTCAACCCCGCGAGCCGGCGCTGATCTCTACCGCCACGGGATGGTGGCAGGCGACGTAGTGGTCCACGTCGCCGATCTGCTCGGAGGTCGGCTCGACGTCGCGGCATACATCGGTGGCCCGCGGGCAGCGGGTGTGGAACCGGCAGCCGCTCGGAGGCGCCGTCGCTGACGGCAGCTCGTCGCCAATGTCGCCCTCGCTCACGTCCACGTCCACGGTGCGGGCCGGCTCGGGAATTGAGGCCAGCAGCGCCCGGGTGTAGGGGTGGGCCGGACGGGAGTAGATCTCCTGGGTGCTGCCGATCTCGCACACCTTGCCCAGATACATGACCACGATCCGGTCGCTGATGTTCTTCACCACTGCCAGGTCATGCGAGATGAACAGCACGGTCAGCCCGTAGCGGCGCTTCATGTCTTGGAGCAGGTTCAGTATCTGGGCCTGAATGGACACGTCGAGCGCGGACACCGGCTCGTCGCAGATCAGCACCTTGGGATCGAGGGCCAGCGCCCGGGCGATGCCTATGCGCTGGCACTGGCCGCCGGAGAACTCGTGCGGGCGCCGGTCCCCGAACCTCGCCTCCACCCCGACCGCTTCCATCAGCTCGTCTACGCGGTCGAGGCTCCATGATCCGATCTCATCGCCCCACACGGCCAGGCCTTCGCCGATCACGTCGCGCACTCGGCGGCGCGGATTGAGCGACGAGATCGGATCCTGGAAGATCATTTGCAGGTTGGGACGGACCTTGCGGAGGTCCTCCCCGTCGAGTTTGGCCAGGTCCTGGTCCTCGTAGAGCACCTCGCCTGCGGTGATGTCGACCAGGCGGACGATCGCCCGGGCCACCGTCGACTTGCCGCACCCGGACTCCCCCACGATGCCCAGGGTCTCTCCCTCGGCCACATCGAAGCTCACCTGCGACACAGCGTGCACGACGCGCTTGCGGCCTGCAGGAAACTGCACGACGAGGTCCTTGACGCACAGCAGCACGTCGTCGCGGTCGCGCAGATGGGCGTGGCCGGTCCCGGCCATCAGCTGCTCCCTCCCAGGCCCTCGGCCATGGACAGGCCGGCCGCAGTGGTGCCGGCGGCCTTGTTGGCGGCCAGAGCGGCCCTGCCCCGTTCGGTGGCGGTCGGATGGAGGCAGGCGAAGCGGTGCAAGCCGACCAGCCCGCTCAGCTCAGGGGTGGCGTCGAGGCAGTCGGCCTGGGCGTAGATGCAGCGGGGAGCGAAGGCGCACGCGTCGGGTGGATTGACGAGTTCGGGTGGGCGGCCCGGAATGGGATCGAGCCGGTGATGGACGGGATCATCTATGCGAGGGATCGAACGCAGCAGCGCCTTGGTGTAGGGATGGCGCATGTCGTAGAAGAGTGTGCGGGCGTCGGCTGTCTCCACGATGCGGCCCGCGTACATGACGGCCATGTCGTCGGCCCGGCCGTGGGCAACACCGAGGTCGTGGGTGATGAGGATCATCGACATCCCTCGGTCGCGGCGCAGCCGGTCGAGTAGATCCAGCAGGTGCTTCTGCACGGTGACGTCCACCGCGGTGGTGGGCTCGTCCGCGATCAGCAGTCTGGGCTGGCAGGCCAGCGCCATGGCGATCAACACCCGCTGGCGCAGCCCGCCCGACAGCTCGTGGGGGTACTGCGACACCCTCCTCGCCGGCTCGGGTATGCCCACCTGGTCGAGAAGGTCCTCAGCCTCGCGTAAGGCCTCCCTGCGGGAGCGGCCCAAGTGGTAGCGGAGTGTCTCGGCGATCTGCTCGCCCACCTTCTTGACGGGGTTGAGCGACGTCATCGGGTCCTGGAACACCATGGTCATCTGCACGCCGAAGAAGTGCTTGGTGCCCGCGGCGGCCAGGGCGCGCACGTCCTGGCCGTTGTAGATCACCTCGCCGCTCACCTGAGCGCTCCGGGGTAGCAGGTTCATCAGCGTCTTGGCGGTGACCGATTTGCCCGAGCCCGACTCGCCCACGATGGCCAGGGTATGGCCCTCGTACAGGTCGAAGCTCACGCCGTTGACCGCGTTGACGGTGCCCCGCTCGGTGGGGAACCGCACGTGCAGGTCGCGCACCGACAGGAGCGGGACGGGCGCCGGTGCCTGCTCCGCAGCCATCAGAAGGCCAGTTCCTTCACGTCGTAATACTGGCGGATGCGGTCCCCGGCAAAGTTCAGGGCCTGCACGGTGACGAACATCACCACGACCGGGAACATGGTCACATGGGTGGCGTTCTGCAGGTCGCGAATACCGGCGCCGTCGACGATCATCTTGCCCCAGGAGATGGCGTTCTCTCCGGCCACCGACAGGCCGAGGAAGGCGAGCGATCCTTCGGCGACAACCGCTAGAGCCATGCCGAGCAGCGTCAGCGCCCCCATGGGGATCACCACATTGGGCAGCAGCTCGCGCACGATGATGCGGCCGTGTTTGGCCCCCAGCACCCGGGCCGCGGCCACGAACTCGCGCTCGGCGTACACGAGCGTCGACGCCCGTGACAGCAGGCCGACGGGTGCCACTCCCAGGATGCCGATGGTGAGGCTCACCACCAGCAGGCTGCGCTCGAGGGTGGCGGTGATCAGGATGGCAAGCACCAGCGCCGGGAACGACAGCAGCACGAAGAACACGAAGCCCACGGCCTGGTCGAGGCGTCCCCGGAAGTAGCCGGCCAGTATCCCCAGTGCGCCCCCGATGACCATGCCGAACACGATGGCGAAACCGCCCACGGCCAAGCTGATGCGGGCGCCGTGCATGGTGCGGGAGAACACGTCGCGACCCAGGGCGTCTGTGCCGAACCAGGCGTCGAACGAGGGCGACTCGCGTGCGCCCCCGAACCCCACCTCGGTTGGGTCGGCGATCGGCAGCCAGGGAGCAAACAGCGCTACGAACGCCATGACCAGAAGCCAGACCATCGCCAACCAGAACCCCACCCCCAGGCGGCGGCGCACCGCCTTCTCGTCGCCCTCGCCGTCGGTGTCGGGGGTCCGCCCAGACCGCATCATCCGCAGGATCCGGAACCGCATGAGCAGACGCTGCCGGGACGCCCTGCCCTTGCGGGACGGCCTGCCCTCGGCGCTCAACGGGCCCTCACCCTCGGGTCTAGCCAGGTGTAGAACAGGTCGACCACGAAATTGATGACCACGAAGGTGACTGCGACCAGCATCACGATCGCCAGCACCACCGGGAAGTCGTCGCGGACCACCGCGGTCACTATCTCCCTGCCGATCCCCGGTATGCCGTAGATCTGCTCCACCACCAGCGACCCGCCGATCAGGGCCCCGGTGCTGACGCCGAAGACGGTCACAACCGAGAACAGCGACGGCCGCAGGGCGTGGCGGAACATGATCCGCAGCGGCGGCAGCCCCTTGGCTCGCGCCATGTGCACGAAATCCTCCTGCAGCGTGGTGATCAGATCGGTGCGCAGGAGGCGCTGGTAGCTGGCCGCCAGCGGCAGGCCGAGCGTGAGCGCGGGCAGGACCATGGAGAAGACGAGCCCGCCGGGGGTGTCGCTCTCGTAGGCCGACGGGAAGACCGGCCAGCGCAGCGCCAGCAGATACAGCAGAACCACGCCCAGCGCGAAGTTGGGTATCGACAGCAATCCGAAGGACGCCACGGTGGAGCCGCGGTCAAAGGCCCGGTTCGCTCGATAGGCCGCTATCACACCCCACGGGATGGCCACCCCCAGCGAGACGATCTGGGCCATCACCAGCAGGATCATCGTCTCGGGCAGCTTCTCGCGGATCACCTGGCTCACCGGCTGGTCGTTCTGGAACGAGGTGCCGAAGTCCCCGGTGGCCATATCGCTCAGCCACAGCAGATAGCGGATGGGCACGGGCCGGTCGAGGTGATACTCGGCCCTAGCCGCAGCCACGGTCTCGCAGTCGTTGCTGGCAACATCCACCGTCGTGTCCTCGACCGTGCCGGCCGCAATGCCCTCGCAGTCGAGCTCGGCCAGCACACCCACCACGTTGATTAGCGGGTCACCGAGCAGGTTCAGGGCCGAGAAGCCGAGAAACGTGACCGCGAACAGCACGGCGACGAGCAGGGCCACCCGGCGTGCCACGAATCTTGCCACGGGCCTCTACCGGCCCGATCGCCGCGACACGCTCATCGAGGCACTACCCAATTCCACTCCGGCGGCCACTCTGCCGGGAGATTATTACTGCGAATGGGTTCGCGCCCGCCAACCGGCCGCGGCCGCAATCGCTCTTGCCGACGCATCTGCCAGAGTCCGCTGCCGCCGCCTCCGCACGCGCTCGCGACCAGGGCGAGCGCGAGCAGGGCAGCCAGGCAGCGGACCCGGCGCCGAGTCAGTGGTCCCCTAACCGAGCCAGAGCTGGTTCATCCAGATCCGGCCCTGGTTGTTGCAGAACAACTCATCGCCTGTGGGCGAGATCTGTCCGCAGATGTTGTGCACGTTGTCTCGGGCTCCGATCACCCAGTTGGTGTGGTGGTAGAAGATGTAGGAGTAGGAGTCGCGGACGATCTCCTGGATCCGGTGCCAGATCTCCACCCGCCGGTCGAGGTCTTCGCTCCTGCGCTGCTCGTACATCAACTCGTCGCGCTCTTCGCTGCAGAAGCGGGGGAAGTTCAATGAGATGAACCCGATGGTGCCGCACTCCATCCACAGCACGTCGTTGTCGGGATCGACGGCTCCGAACTGCCGCCAACCGGCCACGTTGTAGTTGCCCAGCACCACAAAGACGATCTGGTCGTCCTGAAGCACCTCGATCGGGGTGACGTTGAAGAACTCGTCCCAGGAGTTGATTAGCAGCGCAGCGACCCGGGTGTTCTCCACCGACGGGCCCGAGTGCGTGTACTCCATGTTGATCTTGCCGCCCGAGCAGTTGCCGGGATTGTCGGCACAGTAGGACGCGACGACCGGCCCGGCCCGCTCGGGCATGTTCGTCTCCTGCTTGACGTTGGGGTTGTGCCAGATCAAGTCGGGGTGGAACATGCTGTCCGCCGCCGGAGTGGTGCCCTGGCGGATCAACTCCACGTAGGCGTCCCGGTCGGTGGCGAACGTCAGGGCCTGGCGGGCCCGGATGTCGTCGAACGGCGGTCGCTCCGTGTTGATGGTCGCGAACGACTCCTCGGAGCGCTGGTTCTCGAAGGTCATCACCCCTCGATCTGCGGCTTCGCGCAGGATGAGGGTGGCATCGGCGTTAGTGGTGATCAGCAGGTCGAGGTCTCCCGCGGCCAGCCGCTCCGCGGCGATAGCGGTGTCGGTGATCGGATAGATCTCGATGCGATCGAGGTAGATGTCGATGGTGTCGGCGGCCCAGTAATCGGGGTTGCGAACCAGCACGGTCTTCTCGTCCTGGACCCGGCTCTCGATCATGAACGGACCGGTGCCGACGGGCATCTGGTTCAGGGGGGAATCTGCGAGAGCTCGCCCGAGCCACTCCGACGGCAGGATCATTCCGAGCTGACTTGCGAAATAGTTCGGGAGCCGGGCCGAGGGCCTCAGGCCCCTGTACTCGACGGTGTAGTCGTCGATCTTGCGGTAGGGCTCATCAGGGTCGAACCCGGGCTTGAACGCCAGCGAGATGATCGGATCGGCGAGCTGCGCCTCGAACGTTGCGACCACATCGTCGGCGTCGAGCTCGGTGCCGTCGTGGAAGCGTATTCCTTCTCGCAGCTTCATGTGCCAGTTCGTGCCGTCGCCGATCTTGGTCCACGACTCGGCCAGAACGGGGACCCAGTTGCCCTGCTTGTCGAAGTAGGTGAGCGGGTCGAAAATCGGGTAGGTCATGATGTAGGCGGCCACCGCGAAGTTGTTGGCCGCGGGGTTCAGGCCGTCGGCCTCGGCCTCGGTGCCGACGCGGAGGGTGCCGCCGAACTGAGGCTCGGGTTCGGCCGGCGCCTCGGGGGTCGCTTCGCCCTCCTCTGATGGGGCCGGTGGAGTCGTGGTGGTTGTGGTGTCCACCGGAGCAATGAGCAGTTCCTGCTCCTGCGTGTCGTCCGCTTCGGTGACGGTCGGTGCGGGAGCCTCTTCGCCGTCGACCTCACCATCGCTGTCGCCGTCGCCGGAGTCGACCGGCTCCGCAGGGGCGGCCGTTTCGGTTGTTTCGACAACCTGAGAGGGCTGCGCATCGCCCCCGTCGTCACCGCCCCCACAGGCTGAGGCCATCAGAGCGAAAGCCAGGAATACCGCCAACCAGCACGCCGAACTCTTGTGAATCTGTCGAGCAGACATTCCCATTGCCCTCCTAGGCGAGGCCGGCGAACCGGCTTGTAGTCCTGCTACTCTGCCAGACGGCGACCCCGCCCCGCCAGTGGCGCCGCTCCCGAGGCGCTGGGGCGGCGACCTGGAGGCGCTCAACCGAGCCAGACCTGGTGCAGTTGGGCGCGGCCCTGGTTGTTGCAGAAAAGCACGGTTCCGTCCGCGGGCGCGGTCTGGCCGCACACGTTGTGGACCTCTTCGCGGGTGCCGATCGTCCAGTTGGCGTGGTTGAAGAAGATGTGGGTGTAGGCGTCCCGCATCATCTCCTGGACCTGGTGCCAGATCTCCACACGGCGATCGAGGTCATCGGCCGAGCGCCAAGACGGCCCGCCCCGGCTATGGGTGCTGGCTGCTGACCGAGACCACTTCTCCGGTCATGTACCCAGCGAGGTCGCTGGCCAGGAACACCATCACGTTGGCCACCTCCCAGGGCTCCGCCGGCCGGCCGAATGCCTCTCGCCGGGCCAGATCGACCAGCAATTCCTCGTCGGCCGTCTTGGCCAGGAACGGATGCCAGGCCAGGCTGGGCGCCACGCAGTTCACGCGGATCCCGTGCTCGGCGGCCTCCAGGGCGGCGCAGCGGGTGAGGGCCATCACCCCGGCCTTGGCCGCCGCGTAATGGGCCTGCTCGGTCTGGGCCCGCCAGCCCGCGACAGAGGCGTTGTTGACGATGGCGCCGCCGGTGCCCTGGTCGATCATGAGTCGCAGCGCGGCCCGGGTGCAGCGCATGGTCCCGTCGAGGGTCACACCGAGCACCGCCGACCACTGCTCGTCGGTCATGTCCACCAGACGGGCCGATCCGCCCAGCCCCGCGTTGTTCATCATCACGTCGATGCCGCCCAGCAGGCTTCCGGCCGCGTCCATCAGGCCCTGCACGTCACGCTCGGCGGTCACGTCGCAGCGCACCGCGCCGGGCCGCGAGCCAGTCTCCGCCTCCAACCGCTCAACCGTTGATGCGAGGCGCCGATCGTGAACGTCGGAGATGAGGACCCTGGCGCCCTCGATCAGGGCTCTGCGGGCTACGGCCGCGCCGATGCCCGCGCCGGCCGCGGCGGTGACCACCACCCTCCTGTCCTCCAGCAGGCCTCGCCCCGGCGGCTCCGAAGGAGCCTC
>JAKZWH010000009.1:0-2580 GCA_047515615.1 Acidimicrobiales bacterium
GGCGGTGTTGGGCAGCAGGTTGACCCGCTCGGCCATGGCCGTGTAGTTGCGCAGCGTGTAGCCGCCGCCGCGGCCCGCCGCCAGGGAGCGCTCCACCAGTACGGCGACCGGCAGCCCCAAGATCAGGGCCATGACAGCCAGATTCGCGACCAGCCCCGGGCCCCGGCGCCGGGGCGCGGCGGCGGGCGATGAGACCGGCTCGGCGACGGCCCGGCGCCGCTCGAGCGCGTTGGACACGGTCACCAGCACGACTACGGCGGCCAACTGCACCACTGCGAGGGCCGCGGCAGTGGAGAGATCGAGCCTCACGATCGCGTACCGGTAGATCTCAGTCTCGATGGTGGCCCGTGCCGGGCCGCCCAAGACCAGCACCACGCCGAAGGACGTGAACGAGAAAAGGAAGACAATGGCCGAGGCCGCTGCGATCGACGGCGCCAGCCGGGGCAGGACGACCCGGCGGAAGACCTCGGGGCGCGACGCCCCGAGCACCCTCGCCTGGTCCTCCACCCTGGCGTCGAGGGCGGCCCAGTGGGCTCCCACGGTTCGCAGCACCACCGCGTAGTTGAAGAACACGTGGGCCATCAGGATGGCCCACACCGTGTGGCGCAGGTCCACGGCGCCACCCCCCGAGAGGCCGAACCGGTCGAAGAGTCCCTCGAAGGCGGCCGCCACCACCACGGTCGGCAGCACGAACGGCACGGTCGCCAGCGCCCGCACCAGCCGCTGCCCCCGGAAGCGCAGGCGGGCCATGGCCCCCGCGGCCGGCAGAGCAACGGCCACCGTGAGCACAGTGGAGACGGCCGCCTGCCAGAGGGTGAACCAGATCACCGAACGGTTCGACGCAGAGCCGAGCACGTCGCCCAGCACCGCGGCCGGGTTGGTCCCGCCGAGGCCCCTGGAGACCACACCGGCGATGGGCCAGGCGAAGAACAGCACCATGAACGCGCCCACCGCCACGGCGGGCAGCGCGCCGGCGAGGCCCCTGGTGAGCCGGGCCGCGGCGGGCATGGGGCGGGGGCTCAGGCTGGGGACGTCAACGCAGGACGATCTCGACCCATCGGTCGGTCCAGGCGTTGCGCTGAGCCTCGACCTCGGCGGGATCGAGGATGAGCGGGTTCTCCGCGATCTGGGCGTGCTCCGCGAATGCCTCGGGGAGGGTGGCTGAGCTGATCACCGGGAACACGAACATGTTGAGCGGGACGTCGTTCTGGAAGGTCGGGGTGAGCATGAAGTCGATCAGAGCCTGGGCGCCGCCAGGGTTGTCCGCGCCCGCAAGCACGCCCGCGAACTCGATCTGGCGGTAGCAGCTGGCGGTAACCACGCCCGTGGGCGGCTCGTCCACCGGCGGATCAGCAAAGATCACCTCAGCAGGCGGGCTGGACGCGTAGGACACCACGATCGGGCGATCGCCGCCCCCCGCGATGAACTCCCCGTAGTAGGCGTCCTCCCAGCCGGCGGTGACCGACACGCCGTTGTTGCGCAAGGCGACCCAGTAGCCCTCCCAGCCGTCGCCGTATCGGGCGATGGTGGCCAACAGGAAGGCCAGACCCGGCGACGAGGTCTCTGGGCTCTGCACCGCGAGCATGTCGGCATAGGCCGGATCGATCAGATCGTCGAGGGACGACGGTGGGGGCGGCGAGCCGTCGAAGGAGTCCACCCAGTAGTTCAGGCAAACGTCACCGAAGTCGATGGGAGTTACACGGTGTTCTCCGTCGAGCTCAAAATGGTCGGGGACGTCAGCGAGTCCGGGCGACGCGTATGACTCGAATATGCCGCAGTCGAGGCCCCGCTGCAGGAAGGTGTTGTCGATGCCGAACAGCACGTCGCCCAGGGGCTCGCCCGCGGTGAGGCAGGCCTGGGCCACAAGCACGCCCGCGTCGCCTGATGCCAGTTGCTCCACCTTGATGCCGGTGGACTCGGTGAAGGCTTCGAGGGTCTCCGGCGACACGTAGAACGAGTCGTGGGTGAGCAGCGTCACCGTGGTGCCGGTGAGGTCCTCAAGGTCCTCGGAGCGGTCACCGCTGCAGGCCCCCGCGAGCAGGACGAGGGCCACAGCCGCGGCGAGTGCGACGCCGACCCTGGGCCCTCGCCGGAACCCGGTTCTGCGTCCCAGCGCGCTGGAGCGGGTCGAAACTGCAAAACGTGTGTGATTCATGGTCTTCCTCCGCTGGAATTACCCAGGTCAGGTCGACGGGTCGACACGCGCTGCAATCGCGTGGGTGCCCTCTCAGCCCGGCTGCCCCGAGCTCCCCGGTCGGTTGTCACCAGTCACTATACGACACCGCGGCACGCCAAGCCAGGTCATGCATCCGGGTCCGGGGCCTCTAGCGTCGCGGTCATGCGGGTCTCGGTCATCGTTCCGACCTACAACGAGGCCGACAATATCGTCGAGGTGATCGACCGGCTGCGACGGGTCCTAGGCGGCCAGCCCCACGAGATCATCATCGTCGACGACGACAGCCCCGACGGCACCTGGCAACTGGCCCGCCGCCACGGCGCGGACGACCCGGCCGTGCGGGTGATCCGGCGGATCGGCGAGCGGGGGCTGGCCTCGGCGGTCCTCGACGGGATGGCAGCCGC
>JAKZWH010000010.1:0-3163 GCA_047515615.1 Acidimicrobiales bacterium
GGCCGGGGGCATCACCGGCACCGGCGAACTGCAGGCGGTGCTGATGGGCGGGGCGGCCGGGTCGTTCGTGGGCCCTGACTCGCTGAGCCTTCCGCTGACCCTGGAGGACACCCGGGCCGCGGGCACCACCCTCGGCTCGGGTGTGGTGATGGCCTTCGACACGTCGGTGGACATGACTGACGTGGTGGTCCGCATCGCCGAGTTCTTCCGCAACGAGTCGTGCGGGCAGTGCGTGCCGTGCCGGGTCGGCGCAGTCCGCCAGCACGAGACGCTGGTGCAGATGCAGAAGCGGGGCTCGCTGTCGCCGGCCCGCCGGGCCCTCATCGACGAAATGGCCGAGGTGATGGTGGACGCCTCGATCTGCGGCCTGGGTCACACTGCGGCCTCGGCGGTCCGCTCCGCCCTCGCTCTGGGCCTGATAGCGTCGGCGCCCTCGTGATGTCCGAGACGACGATGCCAGTCAAGCCCGATGTGGGGACCGCGGTCACGCTCAGCATCGACGGGAAGCCCGTGGAGGTGGCAGAGGGCTCCACCATCCACGCCGCCTGCGTCCAGGCCGGCATCGACACGCCCACGCTGTGCTGGGCCGAGAACCTGACCCCGGTCAACGTGTGCCGGGTCTGCGTGGTGGAGTTGGAGGGCTCCCGGGCGCTGGTGCCGTCGTGCTCCCGTCCCGCGGAGGATCAAATGGTGGTCCAGACCGACACCCCTCGGGTGCGCCACAGCCGCCGCATGGTGCTGGAGTTCCTGGGCTCGGGGGTGGACTTGAGCCAGGCCACTGATCTGCACCGCTGGATAGAGGAATACGGAGCCGACCCCGACCGCTACAGCGATGAGAACCACCCCGTGGAGCGGATCGACGAGCCGGTAAAGATCCAGGACGAGCTCTACATCCGGGACTACTCGAAGTGCGTGCTGTGCTACAAGTGCGTGGAGGCCTGCGGCGACGACGCCCAGCACACGTTCGCCATCGCGGTGGCCGGCCGGGGCTTCGACGCCCGCATCTCCACCGAGTTCGACGTGGCGCTGCCCGACTCGGCCTGCGTGTACTGCGGCAACTGCGTGGGGGTGTGCCCCACCGGCGCGCTGCAGTTCAAGACCGAATACGACCTGCGCCAGGTCGAGGAGTGGCGCCCGGAGGACCAGACCGTCACCCGCACCGTGTGCTCCTACTGCGGCGTGGGCTGCAACCTCGAACTGCACGTGCAGGACGAGCGGATCGTGAAGGTCACCTCGCCCGCCGACCATTCGGTCACCAGCGGCCACCTGTGCATCAAGGGCCGCTTCGGCTGGCAGTACGTTCACGGCGAGTGACTGTGTCTCCTGAGCCCGCCGCGCTCGAAGCCGCGGCCGAGCGGCTGCGGGCCGCGATGGCTGCCGGTGTGCCCTGCGAACCGGTACGCGGCCTGCTGGGCGAGTCGGCCGGCCCCGTGGCCGGGTACGCGGTGCAGCAGCTCAACACCGAGCACTGGCTCAGGGCCGGCAGGCGGGTGAGCGGGCACAAGGTGGGCCTCACCAACGAGGCCGTCCAGGAGCAGCTTGGCATGGACGAGCCCATCTGGGGCGTCCTGTACTCCGACAAGTGCCGCACCGACGGTGATGACATCGGCGGCACCGGACTGATCGAGCCGCGGGTCGAAGTCGAGGTGGCGGTGGTGCTCGGCGCCGACCTGGACAAGGGCAGCCACACCGTGGTGGACGTGATCAGCGCCACGGCCTATGTGCTGCCCGCGCTGGAGATAGTCGACAGCCGCATTGCCTGGGACATCACCAGCGCCGACATGATCGCCGACAACGCGGGCAGCGGCCTCTACGTGCTCGGAACCCGCCCGGTGCCGTTGGCCGCGGTCGATCTGCGGCGCGTCGAGATGGAGTTGACGATCAGCGGGACGGCGGCTGCGACCGGCTCCGGTGCCGCTTGTCTGGGCAACCCCTTGAACTCTGTGCTGTGGCTGGCCGACGCCATGAGCCAGCGCGGCACCCCGCTGCGCGCCGGCGAGTGCATCATGACCGGCTCGCTCTGCCCCATGCGCCCGATCGCCCCCGGCGACGAGCTGCTGGCCGAGATCGCAGGCGTCGGCACGGTGTCAGCGCTGCTATCCGCCGCCTGAGCCTCAAGGACCAGCTCGGCGGGCGGTTGCCCAGCGCTTCCAGTCGCCTGGCGGCCGCGACGTCATCAAGCCGCCGCGATGCGGGGGTCGCGGTCGCGCAGCTCTTCGAGGCGCTCGCAGCCGAGTTGGTGCATCACGCTGATCAGCTGCTGCTCGAACATCGACACGACGTGCTCCGCACCGCGGGTTCCGAGGGCGCACAGTCCGTACATGAACGACCGGCCCGAGAACGCGAAGTCCGCGCCGAGGGCAAGCGCCCGGGCGATGTCGAGGCCGCTGCGCACGCCCCCGTCGAACAGCACCGGCACCCTCCCCTCGATCCGCTCGACGATTGGCCCCAGAGCTTCGATGGCCGCCGGAGCGGCGTCGAGCTGGCGCCCTCCGTGGTTTGACACCACTACTGCGTCGGCGCCGGTTTCGACGCAGCGCAGGGCGTCGTCGGGGTGCAGGATCCCCTTAACGACCACCGGCCCCGGCCAAAGCTCGCAAGTCTCGGCTAGGTACTCCCACGACAGGGTGCCGCCCAGGCTGGCCCCCACGAAGCCGGCCAGCTGCCGCAGCGTCACCCGGTCCACGTAGGGCTCCAGCGTGTGGAACCGGGGCAGTCCGTTGCGCAGCAGCCCCAGGGTCCACGCCGGCCTGCGCGCAGCCTGGCTCACATGGCGGGGCGTGATCCGGGGCGGCATAGAGACGCGCTCACGGGTCTGGCGCTCCCGGCGGGCCCGGGCCGGAACGTCGGCAGTCACCACCAGGACCGTGAACCCTGCCGCCTGAGCTCGGTGCAGCATGTCTTCCCGGACGCCGGTGTCTCTCGGAGGGTAGAGCTGGAACCAGCCCATGCCCGCGGCTCGTGGCCCGACCACGGACACGTCGGCGGTGTTTACCGTGCTGGCCACATAGGGGATGCTGCAACGGGCGGCCGTCTCGGCCAGCGCGACATCCGCGCCGGGCCATATCAGCCCCGTCAGCCCCACCGGCGCGATCCCCACGGGCAGCGAGTAACGGACCCCGAACAACTCGGTGCCGATGTCGGGCTCCAGCCGGCCCTTGAG
>JAKZWH010000011.1:0-2780 GCA_047515615.1 Acidimicrobiales bacterium
GGTGGGGGACGCGGCCGGACTGATCAATCCCATGAACGGCGAGGGCATCGACTACGGCCTGGAGTCGGGGATGCTCCTGGCCGATCTCTTCCTCGAAGACCCCTCCGCCGCGCCCGCCGCCTACGACCGGATCATCGGCGAGCGCTTCGACGGGTTCCTGCGCACGGGCCGGCGGTTCAGCTTCCTCATCGGCCATCCCTGGATACTTCGCAACGGCCTGCGCCTGGCGGTGGGCACCCAGGCAGTGGCCAACATCACCCTCCAGGTGATGGGCAACCTGATCGACGGAGACACTCCGGGCATGGCGTCACGGGTGCTGGGGGTGGCCGACCGGGGGCTCAAGCTGGCCGACCCGCTGCTGCGTCGCACCCGGGCCGCGGCCTGAGGAGCGGCATGGGCAAGGGGTCGGTCCACCAACAGGCGGGACGCACACTCGACGGCGCGCTGGAAGAGCTCGATTCGGCCCTTCGCCGCGACATCCGCCGCCTCGGCGGCCAACTCGGCGACGCATTGGTCCGACAGCACGGCCCCGATCTGCTCGAGCGCGTCGAGCAGGTCCGCCGTTTGGCCCGCGGCCTGCGTCGCAGCGACGAGGACAGCACAGCCCTGGCCGAGATGCTGGCCGATGTGGACGTGGCCGACGCCGGGCTCCTGGCCCGGGCCTTCACCGTCTACTTCTACCTGGCCAACACGTCCGAGCAAGTGCACCGCATCGACGACCTCACCGAGAAGCAGGCGGCCGGCGCCAACCGCTTCGGCGAGATGGTGGCCCGACTCCGCCACATGGGCTTCGCCGACGACGACATTGTCTCCATGGTCAACTCCGCCGAGCTGCGCCCCGTGTTCACCGCCCACCCCACCGAGGCAAATCGCCGTTCGATCCTCGACAAGCTGGCCGAGGTGTCCAGTCTTATCGAACAGCGGGCCCATGCCGGAGCCGACGACACGGCCCGGCGCCGGGTGGACCGCCGGGTGGACGAGCTGATCGACGCCATCTGGCAGACCGACGAGCTGCGTCGGCAGCGGCCCGACCCGGTGGACGAGGCTCGGTCAATCCTCTACTTCCTCACCGAGATCGCAGTGCAGGGCGTCCCCGAGCTGCTCGACGACATCGACGCCGTGCTGGCCTCTCTGGGCGGCGGGCTCGATCCGGACCGGTCGCCCATCCGCTTCGGCTCGTGGGTGGGCGGCGACCGGGATGGCAACCCCAACGTAACGCCGGCCACCACAGTGGAGGTGCTGGATTTCCAGCGTCACCGGGCACTGCGCGTTCTGGTGGGCGAGATCGAAGGTCTGTCGTCGGAGCTGAGCGTGGGGCTGGCCGTGAGGGGGGTCTCTGACGAGCTGGCCGAACGGCTGGTGGCCGATCATCAGCAGTTCCCGGAGGTGACGGCCCGGTTCGACACGCTCAGCGCGGGCGAGCCCTACCGGCAGAGGCTGGCAGTGATCCACCGGCGCCTGGTCGAGACGGCGGGGCCGATGCCGGGCCCGGTGGCCTACGACTCGGCTGGCGAGCTGGCCCATGACCTGGCCGTGATTGCCCGGTCGCTGGAGGCCAACCGCGGCCGCCTCCTGGCCCGAGGCCGGCTGGCCCGGGTCCGGCGCATCGTGGCCATGATCGGATTCGACCTCGCGACCCTGGACATCCGAGAGCACGCCGAGCGCCACCACCGGGCGCTGTCGCGCCTGTTCGCGCCGCTGGGGATCGACTATGCCGGGCTCTCGGGCGCCGAGCGGGCTGCGTTGCTCGCCGAGGAGCTGGCCGGCCCCCGGCCACTGGCGCTGCCCGGTCGGTCCCTGGGGGACGACGCCGAGGACGTCTTGGAGCTGTTCCGGGTGCTGCGCCAGCAGATGGACGCCAGGGGCGACCAGATCGTGCAGAGCTACATCGTGTCGATGACCCGCGGGGTCGACGACGTACTGGCGCCGGCCGTACTGGCCCGTGAGGCAGGGCTCGTGGACCTGGGAGCGGGTGTGGCCCGGCTCGGGTTCGTGCCTCTATTCGAGACGATCGACGACCTGCGCTCGGTCGGGCCGGTGCTGCGGGAGCTGCTGGCGGTGGAGCCCTACCGGCGCCTCGTCGAGCTGCGGGGCGGCACGCAGGAGGTGATGGTCGGCTACTCCGACTCCAACAAGGACGGCGGAATCACCACCTCGCAGTGGGAGATCCACAAGGCGCTGAGGGCCATTGCCGAGGTCTCAGCGGCCACCGGCGTGCGGGTGACGGTGTTCCATGGGCGGGGAGGCACCGTTGGCCGGGGCGGCGGACCCACCCACGCGTCGATTCTGGGCCAGCCGCCCGGCGCGGTGAGCGGCTCGGTCAAGATCACCGAGCAGGGCGAGGTGGTTGCCGACAAGTACGGTCTGCCCCGGCTGGCCCACCGCAACCTCGACTTGGCCTTCGCGGCCGTAGTCGAGGCTTCGATGGCGCACCGGTCGCCCCGCAACGACCCAGCGGCCACCAGTCGATGGGACCAGGTGATGGAGATCGCCTCGAACGCCGCCTACGACGCCTATCGGGGCTTCCTGCAGGCCCCCGGCCTAGTCGAGTACTTCAAGACCTCCACCCCGGTGGAGGAACTGGCCGAGATCAACATCGGCTCCCGCCCGGCCCGGCGCAGCCGCGCCGACGAGGGGCTCGAGGGGCTGCGGGCCATCCCCTGGGTGTTCGGCTGGACGCAGGCGCGCGAGATCGTGCCGGGCTGGTTCGGCGTCGGCACCGGGCTGGCCGCGGTCCGAGCCGCCGGCAGGGGGTCCGACCTGGACGACATGTACGGGAT
>JAKZWH010000012.1:0-2890 GCA_047515615.1 Acidimicrobiales bacterium
CCCATCCGCTCGGCCTCATACGCTTGGGGAGTGGCTCAGGCCTCTAAGCCCGTCCCGAACCTGCCGGCCGAGCTGTGAGCGCGGTGCGCCTGCGCGGCGCGATCGTGCTGTTGGGGCAGTTCCCCGCGCTGGCCGGGGTCGACCTCTCCATCGAGCGCGGCGAGGTCGTTGTGGTGCGGGGGCCCAACGGCGCGGGCAAGTCCACCCTGCTGCACCTGTGCGCCGGGCTGTTGCCGCTGGCCGACGGACAGGGCGAGGTGCTGGGATGCGATCTGGGCGCCGACCGGGCCGCGGTGCGTCGCCGGGTGGGCCTGCTGGGCCACGACACCGCTCTCTACAGCGAGTTGAGCGCGTCTGAGAACCTGCGCCTCTGGGCCCGAGCCTCTCGGGTAGGCGAGGCCGATGTGCCCGGAGCGCTCGACCGCCTCGGTCTGCCCTCGCGCCTGCGGGATGTGCCCACCGCTCGGCTGTCGGCGGGGCAGCGCCGCCGGGTGGCACTGGCTGCGATCGTGGTGCGCCGGCCCGAGCTGTGGCTGCTCGACGAGCCCCACGCCGGGCTCGACCCCGAGGGGCGCGGGATCGTGGGCAGCATCGTGACGACCGCGGCCGCGGCCGGTGCCGTCGTGATGCTGGCCTCCCATGAGCCTGGCTCCGCTGACGACCTGGCCACACGAACCGTGACCATGGCCGGAGGGACGGTGAGCGCTGGTGAGGCGTGAGGGAGCGACCCCGCCATGGCAGAGGGCGGTCCGCATGTGGCGTGAGCTGGGCCTGTTCGCGGCCGACGCCCGGCTGGTGGCGGCCAAGGATCTGCGGATCGAGTGGCGGGCCCGCACCACGCTGGGACAGGTCGTGCCGTTCGCGCTGCTGGTGCTGGTGCTCTTCGGGTTCGCGCTGAACGCCAACCGGCCCACGCTGCGGCTGGCCACTCCGGGCCTGCTGTGGATGACCGTGCTGTTCGTCACCGTGGTTGCGGTGCAGCGCTCGGTAGCGGTGGAGTCCGCCGACGGCGCCCAACGGATGCTGTTGCTCAGCGGCATGGCCCCCGCGGCCGCCTTCCTGGGCAAGGCCGCGGCTGTGGCCCTGCAGTTGCTGGTGGTGGCCGTGGTGCTGGTGCCGGGCGTGGTGCTGCTGTACGGGGCGGAGGTCGAGTCGCTGCTGCTGGCCGTGGCGACGGCGGTCGCGGCGACTGTCGGGCTGGCGGCCGCCGGTAGCCTTCTCGGTGCTGTGGTTGCAGGAGTGCGAGCCCATCAGACGGTCCTGCCGATCCTGCTGTTGCCGGTGGTGGCTCCGGTGCTGATCGCCGCGACGCGAGCCTTCGAGGATGTGCTGGGCACCGCCGCAGTCAACGGCTGGTCGTGGGTGGGGCTGCTGGCGGGCTTCGCCGCCGCCAATGTGGCGCTGGGCGCGGTCGCCTACGGCCCGCTGATGGAGGACGCATGACCGGTGTGGCTGGCGGCCGCGAGCTGCTCGCCGGGTACCTGGGCGGCCCGCCCCGGACGGGGTCGCGCTTCACCCTCTGGCTCGGAGCCGCGACCCTGGCCGGGTTGACCGCGGTGGCGGCGCTGGGGCTGCTGGCCGTGCCGGCCGACGACGTGCAGGGCGACACGGTCCGCATCATCTTCGTGCACGTCCCGTCGGCGCTGGGGGCCTACGCCGCGTTCGGGCTCACCGCGCTCGGCTCGGTCATGTGGCTCTGGCGGCGCTCGGTGTGGTGGGACATCACCGCCCACGCCGCAGCCGAGGTCGGGGTGCTGCTGTGCGGCCTCATGCTGGTCACGGGCATGCTCTGGGGCCGGCCCACCTGGGGCACCTACTGGGAGTGGGGCGACGTGCGCCTCGTCACCACCCTCATCCTGTTCCTGTTGATGGTCGGGTACCTGTCGGTGCGGGCCCTCGGCGGCGACGCCGGCTCCGTCGCCACCCGGGCCGCGGTGGTCGGGCTGGTCGGCGCGGTCAACATCGGTATCGTCAACCGGTCGGTGAACTGGTGGGCCAACCGCACCCTGCACCAGCAGTCGTCCCTCACCGACGGCAAGCTCGAGGATCTGACCCTGTTCACCCTATTCTTGGCGCTGGTGGTGGCCGCCATGGCGATCCTGTGGATGGTGGTGCACCGCTTCCGCATCGGCTGGCTGGAGCGACTGCTGGCCGACCGACACCTCCATGAGGCGATCCGAGCCCGGCGGGCGGAGGCCGGTCTGTGAGCCAGGCCGGGTACGTGTTGAGCGCCTGGGGCGTGACGCTGGTCGCCGGCGGGCTCTACGCCGTCGCCCTCAGGCTGCGGGGCCGGAGGCTGTTGCACCGGGCCCGAGCCGAGCAGAGCAACGACGGGGAGTGAGAAGCCATGGATGACGCCGCGACCGGCACGGAAGAGACGGCCACGGACGAGCCGGCAACCGCAGACACGGAGCTGTCGCCGCTAACCCCCCGGCCTGGCCCGCGGTCCAAACGAGCGAGACGCTCCATCGCGTTGCTGGTCGTGGTGGGCGTGGCCGCGGCAGTGTCGGTGCTCATCACCAACCTCCTGGGCGATGCCTCGCTGTTCTTCTACAACGCCGACGAAGCGGTGGAGCGCCGCGACGAACTGGCCTCCGAGCGCTTCTCCCTTCAGGGGACGCCCATCGTTGCGCCGGTGAACACCTTCTGGGACGACCGACCGGTGCTGGCCTTCTCCGTCAGCTTCAACGGGGCGGTGGAGGACGTCGTCCATATCGGCGACCCGGCCGAACTGTTCCAGCCCGGCGTGCCTGTGGTCCTCGAAGGCGCCTGGCAGCAAGGCCCCGGTCCGGGCCCCGTGATCGCCGAGGACGGCTGGCACTTCGCATCGGACCGGATGCTGGTCAAACACGACAACGACTACCGCAACCGCGACAGCTACGAGGAGCGC
>JAKZWH010000013.1:0-3355 GCA_047515615.1 Acidimicrobiales bacterium
TGGGAATCGCCAAGGACGAGATGGCGGCCAAGCCGCTGGTGCTGTTCGAGTCCGAGCCGCTGGTTGTCGTGGCCACCGAGGAGGTGGCCATCCGGGCCCTGGTCAAGCGCGAGGTGGAAACGCGCGACCCCTACGAGCGCGAGGTGCTGGTATGGCAGGTGTAGGTTCGCGCAGCGGCGTCAGCTACGACGCCCGGGGGCTGGTTGAGCCCCATGCCGAGATGCCCGACAACATCGAGGTGGACGGGCACCGGGCCCGCTTCGATGCGGCCGACTTGACGATCCGTCAGATCAACATGGCGCTGCGCAAGTTGATCTACAACGACGGCGTCTCCGACGTGACTGTGCTCAACCCGGCGTCCAAGCATTCGCTGGCGGTGGGGATCCTCAAACGCTGCCGGATCCACTTCGAGGGCAGCCCCGGCTGGTTCGCCTGCGGGCTCATCGACGGTCCAGAGGTGACCATCAACGGCCGGGTGGGCTGGTCGGTGGCCGAGAACATGATGTCGGGCGTGGTCACGATCGAGCGCGGCGCGGGCTCGCTCACCGGCGCCGCCATCCGCGGCGGCGACCTGATCGTGAAGGGCGACGTCGGAGCGCGCACCGGCATCGACCAGAAGGGCGGCACGATCATCGTGCTGGGCGACGTGGGCATCAACACCGGTTTCATGATGCAGCGGGGCCGTCAGATCATCTGCGGCAACGCCGGCATGAACCTGGGCGACTCCATGTACGACGGCGCCATCTACGTGGCCGGCAAGGTGCGCTCGCTGGGGGTGGACTGCGTGCCGGGGGACTGGACCGACGCCGACACCGAGTTGATCGAGCGCAAGTTCCGGATCCACGGTCTCGGCGAGCCGCCCGAGTTCCAGAAGTTCGTCTGCGGCAAGCAGCTCCACAACTACGACGCGCTCGAGCCCTCCGAGCGCAAGCTCGTCATCCACTAGGGGAGGTGACCATGGCTGAAGTAAACAAGAGCACCGATGTCCTGGGTCAGAGCCGGATCTTCACGCGCGAGGTCATCAACGACATCCATGTGAAGGCCGAGCTGGGCCGCTACCGGATGAGGGGCTTCTCGATCTTCAAGAAGATCCCCCACTGGGACGAGCTCGTGTTCCTGCCCGGCACCCTCACCCGCTTCGTGATCGAGGGCTACCGCGAGAAGTGCGAGACCAAGACCGTGATCGGCTCGCGCTTCGCGGCCAAGCCCCTGGAGCTGGAGATTCCCGTCTACATCACCGGGATGAGCTTCGGCGCCCTGTCGCTGGAGGCCAAGATGGCCCTGGCCAAGGGCGCCTCCATGGCCGGCACCGCCACCTGCTCGGGCGAGGGGGGCATGATCCCGCCCGAGCGCGACCTGTCCACCAAGTGGTACTACCAGCTCATCCAGAGCCGCTACGGCTTCAACCCCCACCATCTGATGCTGGCCGACGCGGTGGAGTTCTTCATCGGCCAGGGCTGCAAGGTAGGACTGGGTGGCCACCTGATGGGCCAGAAGGTCACCGAGCAGGTGGCCGAGATGCGGTCGCTGCCCGCGGGCATCGACCAGCGCTCCCCGGCCCGGCACCCCGACTGGCTCGGACCCGACGACCTGTCGCTGAAGATCCAGGAGATCCGGGAGGCCACCGACTACCAGATCCCGATCCAGCTGAAGCTGGGCTCGGCCCGCGTCTACGACGACGTGCGCATGGCGGCCAAGTGCGGTCCTGACGTCATCTACCTCGACGGCGCCGAGGGCGGCACCGGCGCCGGACCCCACCTGGCCACCGAGGAGACCGGGATCCCGCTGATGGCGGCCATCCCCGAGGCCCGCCGGGCCCTTGAGGACGTCGGTCTCGCTGACGACATCGACCTGGTGGTGGCGGGCGGTATCCGCAACGGCGGCGACGTGGCCAAGTGCCTGGCCCTGGGCGCCGACGCCATCGCGATCGGCACGGCCGCGCTGATGGCCCTCAACTGCAACAAGGAGATTCCCGGTGTCACCGACTACGAGGGCACCGTCGGCGTGCCCGCGGGGGAGTGTTACCACTGCCACACCGGCCGCTGCCCGGTGGGCGTGGCCACCCAGGACGTGGAGCTGCGCAAGCGTCTCGACGTCGACGAGGCCGCCCTGCGGGTCTACAACTTCCTGATCACCCTCACCATGGAGGTGCAGATGCTGGCCCGGGCCTGCGGCAAGACCAACGTCCACTCGCTGGAGCCCGAGGATCTGGCCGCGCTCACCTATGAGGCCTCAGCCATGGCCAAGGTGCCTCTGGCGGGCACCAACTACATCCCCGGCGTCACCGAGGAGCGGACGCTGCAGGAGATCCGGGACCTCTTCGACAAGCACGTGATCGACGGAGGTCGGTGAGATGGCCCGATCAGCTAGCACGGGCGAGAGCCCGCGAGAGGCCCGCACCGTGGCCATCGACGCCGAGGTGCTGGCCGGGAGGCGCTTCGCGTACCAGGAGGACCTGTCGCTGGTGGAGGACATCGACCTGCTGGCCGCCACCCCCGGGCCCGACATCAACTGGTTGGAGGACATCACTCTGCTGTCTGAGGACGGCGTGCCCGCGGTGTTCGACCGGTACTCCAACTCGTTCCTGAAGATCTATTTCCCCATCCCGGCCGGGCGCGAGGACGAGATCGCCCGCAAGGTGCTCGTCCGGCACCTGACCGAGGGCAATTCCTATGGCACGGTGCTCAAGAGCATCCACTGCAAGTTCCCCCAGGTGGAGCTGGGCCCGTGGGTGGAGGACTCCCCGATTGTGGGTGCCGACTGGAAGCGGCCGGTGCTCGAGGGCTGGGAGGCCCCGCAGGGCCACTGAGGCCGGCACCGCGACGGGAGCCGGACGGAACTGGAGGCCGGGCGGGCTGAAGCCGGCACCGGAAGAGCGGCCGGACGGGCCGACAGGGATCGCACAATCTAGGAGGTAGCAGTCATGGGGCTTCCCGTTGGGGCGCGCTACGTGATCATCGGAGCCGGCATCCACGGCCTGTCGACCGCCTGGAGCCTGGCCCGCGACCTGAGGTCGTCGGGGCGGGGATCGGGCGACGATGTGGTCGTGATCGACAAGACCGGGGTGGGCGCGGGCGCGTCGGGCATCGCCTGCGGCGTCATTCGCAACAACTACTTCCAGCCGGCCATGCGCGAGCTGATGGCCCACTGCGTGGACGTCTGGGAGAGCGACCCCGAGGCTTTCTCGTACCATCCGGTGGGCTACCTGCAGATCAGCCACGAGGCCATGAGGGCCGACGTGACCTCCATCCACGCCCAGCAGCAGGCCATCGGGTACTCCTCGACGTTCGTCGAGGGCGCGGAAGCCTCGACCCGCTACATGCGGGGCATCTTTGACGACTGGCAGGCCCAGGGC
>JAKZWH010000014.1:0-4298 GCA_047515615.1 Acidimicrobiales bacterium
CGTCCGGGTCGCGGGCCAGCAATTCCATGTCCGCGACCGCGACCAGCCGGAGGTTGCGGTACCGGCCCTCGTGGTCGAGGCCGAAGCCGATCACGTAGGAGTCGGAGACCTCCACCCCCGCGAAGTCGATCTCCACCGGCACCACCCGCCGGACCCGCCGATCCAGCAGAGCGCACACCGCCACCGACCGGGGCCTGCGACGTTGGAGCTCCGACCGCAGGAACGCCGTGCTCAGACCGGTGTCGACGATGTCCTCGACGATCACGGCGTGTCGGCCCGCGATGTCGAGGTCGAGGTCCTTGAGCAGGCGAACCCGGCCCGAGCCGGGCGTGTAGGGGGTGATGGCCATGAAGTCCACGCTCACGGGAACGGTCATGGCCCGCACCAGATCGGCCAGGAACGGAACGCTGCCTCGCAGCACCCCAATGAGAATCGCGCCGTCGGGGTAGCGGGCCGACATCTCAGCGGCCAGGCGGGCGATGGTCGCTTCTATCTGCTTTGCGGTGAGCAGCACGCGCTGCTCCGGAACCCCCGCGGCGTCGGACGGCACTCTCGTCAGTCCAGGTGCGGCCGCAGCAGCCGCCGCAGCAGCAGGCGGCGCAGGGACTCGGTCAGCTCCACGATCTGGGTGAGCTCCGCGCGCAGCTTCAGCGTGTCGTTGCGCGCTATGAGCGCTCCCAGCACCTGCTCGTAGACGCGAGCCTCCCGGTCGGCGGCGAGCTTGAACATTCGCAGGTTCCGCGCCGGTATGCCGTGCGCCGCCAAAGCTGCGGCCGTCCTCGCTATGAGCAGCGCCTCGTGGTCGAACGTCGCCTCGGTGCCGGAGCGCCCGCGGACCGGGGCGATCATGCCGAGGCGCTGGAGCTCGGCTATGTGGTCCGGGTCCGTGCCGGCGGCGTGGGCCAGCTCGGCCGCGGTGAGGCTCACCGCGGCCTCCACCGATGCTGTTGCCGCCTCCTCCGCCGCCTCCGAGTCGGCGTCCTCTCCCTCGTCGCGGTGGCGCGACGCGAACAGCGACGGCGTCCCCGGGGAGGGGTCGCTCCCCGGGACTGCGCTCCGCAGGGCGGACGCGGGCACATCCCCCGCGGCGAGGCGGCGCTTGATTTCCTTGAGGGGCAGGAAGTGATCGCGCTGCTGGACCAGGATCCAGTTGAGCTGCTCGACGTCGGAGTCGAAGAACTTCCGGTAGCCCGAAGGGGTGCGCTGCGGGGAGATCAGACCCTGGCTCTCCAGGAAGCGGATCTTCGAGATCGTCAGGTCGGGATGCTCCTGCGCCAATAGCGAGAGCACCTCGCCGATGGACCGGTGACCGCGGCTCACTGCGGCGAGGTCCCGTGCACGAAGACGAGCTTGAACTTCCCGACCTGCACCTCGTCTCCCTCGCTGAGCTCGCCTTGCTCGACCAGCTTGCGGTTGACGTAGGTGCCGTTGAGCGAGCCCACGTCCCGGATCGAGTACCGGGCGCCGCGGCGGTCCACCTCGGCGTGGCGGCGCGACACCGTGACATCGTCGAGGAAGATGTCGCTGTTGGGGTCGCGGCCCAGCGACACCACGTCGGAGTCGAGCGCGTAGCGAGCGCCCGCCTTGGCCCCCTGGTTGACGACGAACAGGCCCTGGTGGCGCCCGAAAGCGGACCGGTCGACGAACACCGAGCCGGGCGAGGCATCGGGCTCGACGAGGCGGTGCTCGGTGGTGGCGTCCTCGGGGGGCAGCGGCGAGCCGCACGACGCGCACGTCTCTGCTCGGCGGCGGTTGCTGTGACCGCACTCCGGGCACGGCGCCGATACCACTTCCCTACCCCGCTACGAGGTCCCTGTAGCCGTCCGCGTCGAGCAGGCTGTCGAGCTCGGTGGCGTCGTCGAAGGTGACCGTGCAGATCCAGCCGTCGCCGTAGGGGTCCTCGTTGAGCCGCTGCGGCGCCCCGGCCAGCTCGTCGTTCACCTCGGTCACCACCCCGCTCACCGGGGCGAACAGCTCCGACACCGACTTGGTCGACTCGACCTCACCGAAGGGCTCGCCCTGCCCGACCCGGTCGCCGACCTGGGGCAGCTCCACGTAGACGACGTCGCCCAGTGCGTCCTGCGCGTAGTCGGTGATGCCGATGCGGACGGTGTCGCCCTCCGCCAGAGCCCACTCGTGGTCGCTCGAGTAGCGCAAGTGTTCAGGAATGCTCATGACTGGAAACTACCCCATGGAGTCGACGAATTCGCGACTGCGGGACCAGCCGGGCCGCGGCGTCGGTGCGCTTCCCGCCTATGATCGAATCAAGGCGGTGCTATTGTGCCGCTGTAACCGTTTACGAAGAATCGGAGAGGTTCCGGTGGCCGACGTCGTCCTAGAGGGCCTGAACAAGGAGTACGACAACGGGTTCAGGGCGGTGACCGACCTGGACCTTGAGATCAACGAGGCCGAGTTCCTGGTGATGGTGGGCCCGTCGGGCTGCGGCAAGTCCACCACCCTGCGGATGATCGCCGGGCTTGAGGACATCACCGCGGGCACGCTCAAGATCGGCGACCGGGTTGTCAACGACCTGCCGCCCAAGGACCGCGACATCGCCATGGTCTTCCAGAACTACGCCCTGTACCCGCACATGAGCGTTTACGACAACATTGCCTTCTCCCTCAAGCTGGCTCGACGCCCCAAAGCGGAGATCAGAGAGAGGGTCGCCGAGGCCGCCCGCATCCTCGAGTTGGAGAGCCAGCTCGATAAGCGCCCTGCTCAGCTTTCCGGCGGCCAGCGCCAGCGGGTCGCCATGGGGCGCGCCATCGTTCGCCGGCCCCGAGTCTTCCTGCTGGACGAGCCCCTGTCGAATCTCGACGCCAAGCTGAGGGTTCAGATGCGCGCCGAGATCACCGACCTTCAGCGGGAGGTGGGCGTCACCACCTTCTACGTGACCCACGACCAGGTGGAGGCCATGACCATGGCCGACCGGGTGGCCGTCATCAGCCAGGGCGTGCTGCAGCAGGTGGACAACCCGATGACGCTGTTCAACGAGCCCGACAACATCTTTGTGGCCGCCTTCATCGGATCGCCGTCGATGAACATCATGGAAGGGGTGCTGGACCGCAACGGCCAGGGCCTGAAGATGACGCTGGGAAGCCAGTCGCTCGCGGTGCCCGAGGAGGTTCTGCAGCGCAGGCCCGCCCTGGAGGGCTACCTCGGCCGGAAGGTGGCCGCAGGCCTTCGCCCCAAGGATTTTGAGGACGCCTCGATCGTCTCGGACCATCCCGCCGACCAGCGGCTCCGGGCCACGGTGTTGCACACCGAGGCGCTCGGCTTCGAGATCATCGCCTACTTCGATGCGGACGCCAAGCCGGTCATCTCCAAGGAGGCTCTCGAGCTCAGCGACGAGCAGATCAGCGCGGCCGAAAGCTCCGCGACGAGGGTGCACGCCCGGTTCAACCCCATCACGACGGTTCGCTCCGGCGACACCATCGATGTGGCCGTCACCGTGGGCAACGCCCACTTCTTCGACCTGGAGACCGGCCTGGCCATCCGCGGCTGACCGGGACGCTTCTCCCCTGCTGCGGGCAACTCGGACAGCGACAAGCCCGGCTGGGCCGCGATCAAACCGGGCCTAGCGGCCTGCGTCGAACCTCGGCTACAGATCCATGCGGACCATGAAGTCGGCACGATTGCGGGTTGCTTTGATCAACTGAGCGTTCCTCTCGTCGGAGTTGCGGACGAAGCGCTCGGCCTCGAGCCGGGGCTTCCCGTATCGCACGTGCCGATCGACGAGACGGAGTATTCGAGTCGCGTCCTCGATCTCCAAGTAGGCACAGAGATCGAGTGCCGGCCGTATCTGAGCCCACGGAGACTCGTCGAGCAACAGGTAGTTCCCTTCGACGATCACCAATCCATCCGCGGGTCTGACCGGGATGGCTCCCGCCATCGGTTCTTCGATGCTTCGGTCGAACTTCGGCGCATACACCACGCCATCGTCAGCCGGACTCGCTAGCCGCTCGACCAGGTTCACGAAGCCGGAAGCGTCGAAGGTCTCGGGCGAGCCCTTGCGGTCCCCGAGTCCTTTCTGGTCGATCACGGCCTGGGCCAGGTGGAATCCGTCCATCGCCACGACAGGCGGCAACGGGCAAAGCGACCCGGCGACGTACGCGGCCAGGGTCGACTTCCCCGAGCTGGGCGGGCCAGTCAGCCCCATCAGGCAGCGCCGCTCCGTGGCGTGAATCCCAACGGCGAACTCCAGCAGTTCTGCCCGGGTGATGCACTCAGGCTCATCGCGACTCATCCCTTGATGGCGCCCTGCAGCAAGGCGGCAACGAACTGCCGCTGGAAGACGA
>JAKZWH010000015.1:0-3665 GCA_047515615.1 Acidimicrobiales bacterium
TAGGTGGGTCGGCTGGAATCCCATCTCGTTGTTGATGGCCAGCATGTGGGCGTTGCTGGCCGCGTTGCCGGTCTGAAGCGCGGTCACGTCGGGCTCGGTGGCGCGCAGCCGCTGCCACATGGCCGCCTTCATCCAGCGCCCGATGCTCCGGCCCCGGTGCGCGGGCAGCGCCACTGTGTTCCACTGCCACGACGCAGCAGGCCGGTGCCGGTTGACGAACACCTCGGTGGAGCCGGCTGCCTCTCCATCGGCGGTGACGGCCAACACGCCGTGGAACTCCAGTCCGTGGGCCTCTCTGGCCTGGATCTCGGTCCGCACCATGGCCGCGTCGACGATGGTGTCGGCCATATCGAGGTCGTCGGTGGGGGCGTCGTTCATGGCGTTGGCCGTGGCCACCAGCGCCTCGATCCGCTCCTCGGGGCAGCGGCGGGCCCAGTTCACGAGCTCCAGGTCGGCCGGCCCGGCCTCGATCCACCGGGCCATGAGCTCGGGGTCCACCGCGGCTACATCCAGCCTGGACTCCTGCTCGGTGTAGCGCAGCTCGGCTCCCAGGCCCGTCCAGAAGGTGTGGGCGGCCGGGGTGTGGTCGCCCCAGGCGATCACCGAGGTTCGCCCGTCGGAGCGGGCTCGCCGCAGCAGCTCGGCCAGCACCGCGGCCGCGGTCTTGTTGTCCGAGGGGGCTATTTCAACCCCGGCCAGATTGGCGTTGGCCGGGTCCGAGTTGAGTTCGAGGTGTCCGATGGCTGCGGCGCGGTCCCCGTCGAATGCGACGATCCGCTGGTGGCGGCAATAGTCGGTGGCGTCGTCGTCGAAGACGGCCCGCAGCTCGGCGGCGGGGGTGACGGGCAGGCCAGGATCGCGCTCGCGGTCTAGCGTCTGTGGGAGTTCCAGCGCCGCCGCGAAGTCTGCTCTGTCGAGTGATCGGGCGTCCACAATCCGCACGATGCGAGCGTATGGGCGACATGATGGATCGGGGAACCAGCGCCGCTCCCGGAGCGTCATAGTGGTGCGCGAGTCGAACGGGACCCGTCGCTACCTCGACCACAAGGAGTTTCGACCATGAGCCACAGTCGCAGGGCGCAAATGCTGCTCGCCGCGATGGTCCTGGCTGTTGCCGCGAGCTGCGGTGTCGCTGGATCGGTGCTCGGCACCGGCTCGTCAGTGACGGGGACGGTCACCTACGCCGAGCAGATCGAGCTCACACCGGGAGCGACGCTGATCGTGCGGATCCGGGACACGTCGTACGCCGACGCCTCGGCGGAGCTGATCGCGGAGCAGGTCATCACCGATCCGGGCCAGGTCCCGATCAAGTTCGAGGTCTCGTATGACCGAGACGACATCGACTCCCGTAACACGTATTCAGTGTCGGTCCGGATCGAGGAGTCCGACGGCCGGCTGGCGTTCGTCAACGACACCGCCTACGACGTCATCACCAGGGGCAACCCCAAGAAGGTGAATATGAGGCTGGTGCTGGTGGAGCCGCCGCCGGAGATGGTGGACGGCGAATGGAGCGCCGAGGACCGCCTGCCGGTGGAGATGCCGGTCCACGTGACCGGCACAGAGGTGATCTGGGAAGGCGAGCAGGTCTACGTTCACGTCGTCTTCGCAGTGTCCGAGGTTGAGGGGTGCTACCGGATCGGACGCGAAGAGGCCAGGGTGGACGGCAGCCGAATAGTCGTCGAGGTCACCGCCTGGGTTCCGCGTTCCTCTCCGTGGGCCATCGACTGCTCCGACCGGACCCTGGAACTAGACGCGGTCGTGTACGTGAGCGACTCCCTGGCCACGGGCGAGACCTACACCGTCGAAGTCAACGGCAATCACACGCTGACCTTCTCCGTCCCGTAGGCAGGGCCGGAGAGTTCACGCTTCCCTGCCGGCATCTGGGCAGCTGTTCACATCCGACTGGTGCGCTTGTCCAGAGGATCGTCCTTGATTGCGGGCCGCTAGCCAGCACCCGACGAGGGGCTGGGTTGGCCCTCGTTGGCTGCGCAGGCGGTGCCGGGTGAGTCAGCCCTCGTCGTCAGTGCGCTCCAAGCGCAGGGAGGCTGAGTTCATGCAGTAGCGGTCGCCGGTGGGGCGGGGGCCGTCCGGGAAGCGGTGGCCCAGGTGGGCGCCGCAGTTGGCGCAGAGGGCCTCCTCGCGGACCGTGCCGAAGCTGCGGTCGGTGTGGATCTCCACCGCGGCCTCATCGAGTGCCTCCCAGAAGCTGGGCCAGCCGGTGCCGGAGTCGAACTTGGTGTCGCTGGAGAACAATGGCATGTCGCACACGATGCAGTGGTAGGTGCCGTCGTCGTGACAGTTCCAGTGCTCGCCGGTGAAGGCCCGCTCGGTGCCGGCCTGCTGGGTGACCTGGTACTGCTGGGGGGTGAGGCGGTCCCGCAGCTCGGCTTCGTCGAAGGTCTGGCGGGCCGGGGAGGCTTGCGAGGTCATAGGGGTTGCCTTTCTGGTCGGCTCGAGCCCGGATGGGTGGCGCCGTGAGCGGAAGATTCGCAGGGCCATGGTGTTGCCTTTCTCCTGTACCGCTCTACGGTAGGCAACGCACGCGGGCTTCGTCTGTTTCCCAGCTGGCGAATCGAATCCCGTGATGCCTTGATGCGAGCGCTGCCAGTCCGCTCGATCCCGGCTCGGAGGCGTTTCATTGCGCTGCTCGGGCGCTTCTCGGCACTGTGATGCCGACACCCTCGCGGATGCTTGACCTGAACAGGTGTTCGTAACTACACTCTTGTTATACTATGCGGAGGACAGACGGGCACAGAGACAGGCACAGACAGACAGGCACAGCCCGTCCGGTCGGGCTTGTCACACCCCCCTCGTAACTTCACAAGGCATCCCCGATTCGCCGAGAGGCCACCAGCCATCCACCCGCCCCCAGGGGCACAAACACAGGAGAACGAAGTGGACGATCGACACAAGGCACTCGACCGACATAAGGCACTCGACATGGCCATGAGCCAGATCGAGAAACAGTTCGGCCAGGGCTCGGTCATGAAGATGGGCGAGAAGACCACCATGAACATCGAGGTGATCCCCACCGGGGCGCTGGCGCTCGACTTGGCCCTCGGCATCGGCGGACTGCCCCGGGGACGGGTCACCGAGATATACGGGCCGGAGTCCTCGGGCAAGACCACCCTCGCCATCCACGTGGTGGCCGAGGCCCAGCGCAACGGCGGCATCTGCGCCTACATCGACGCCGAGCACGCCATGGACCCCATCTACGCCAAGGCCATCGGCGTCGACATCGACGAGCTGCTCATCTCGCAGCCCGACACCGGCGAGCAGGCCTTGGAGATCACCGACATGCTGATCCGCTCCGGGGCCCTCGACGTGGTGGTGATCGACTCGGTGGCCGCCCTCACCCCGCGGGCCGAGCTCGAGGGCGACATGGGCGACACTCACGTCGGGCTGCAGGCCCGGCTCATGTCGCAGGCGCTGCGCAAGCTCACCTCCAACCTCAGCAAGTCCAACACCATCTGCATCTTCATCAACCAGCTGCGCGAGAAGATCGGGGTGATGTTCGGCTCGCCGGAGACCACCCCGGGCGGCCGGGCCCTCAAGTTCTACTCGTCGGTGCGCCTCGACATCCGCCGGATCGAGTCGATCAAGAACGGCATGGAGGTGGTGGGCAACCGCACCCGGGTGAAGGTTGCGAAGAACAAGTGCGCCCC
>JAKZWH010000016.1:0-10395 GCA_047515615.1 Acidimicrobiales bacterium
CGTGACCGTGGTGGGCAAGCACTGCGAGTCGGGCGACACGCTGGTGCGCGACGCCGTGGTGCCCGCTGACATCGCGGTGGGCGACATCCTGGCCACGCCCGTCACTGGCGCCTACGGCCACTCCATGGGCTCCAACTACAACAAGGTCCTGCGCCCCGCGGTGGTGTTCGTCGCCGGCGGCGAGGCCCGCCTCGTCGTGCGGCGTGAGACCTACGAAGACTTGCTGGCCTGCGAGCTGCCCGAAGCCTGAGACCGGGCCTGGAACCGGTCCGCGGCAGGTGCGGGCCCTTCCACAGGTCGCCAAGATGCGGCCAGACGTCGCCACCATCGCAGTGGGCGCTCGTTCGTCGCGTGTGCTGATCGAGGAGACGAGTCCGGCGGTGAGGGCCGAACGGGCATGAACTCGACGGTCGGCGTGGGATCGACGCGCCGCGCCTCGGCGGCTGGCCCAGGCAGGATCGCGCTGCCGCCGCGTTCGAACATCTCGGCGGTGCTCTGAGCACTCAGAGCTGGGCCTTCGCTGATGGGCATGGCGGTACCGCCCAACACGTGTGAATCGCAAAGCATGAACGCAATCTCTGCGCTGAGGGCGGCCGAGCATCCCAGGCGGCGCAGGTCGGTCGCCCGCCACGGCACGCGGGGATCCAGAAGCACGCCCGTGGACAATTCGACCAGAGTCAGGCCAGTGCCGTGATGTCGGCCGCGGGCCGGCTAGGGGCGCGCGGAGGAAGCCGTGGCGGACTGAAGCGATTGAGGGGCTGCCCGTCGGCGGCCGCAGCTGCGTCGAAGTCGGCTAGCCAGAGTTCGCCGTCCCGGCTCAACAGCAGGTTGGCCGGCTTGACGTCCCCGTGCACGAGCCCGGCCTCGTGCACTCTGGCTAACGCGGCGGCGGCTGCCGCGCCGATCGCCCTGACCTCGCCCTCAGGCAGAGGGCCTCGCTCGTGCAGTACGTCGGCAATCGAGCAGGCCGCCATCTCGAGCCCGAGCCCATCGGCGCCCACTGCCCGCAGAGGCACGATCCCCGGGCCGTGCAGGGTCCGGAGGTGCCAAGCCTCCCGTGCGGACCTCTCCGCCGACGAGCAGCTCTTCAAGAACAAGTCGATGTTGCTGTTGGTGACTTGATCGCTCCTCCTAATTTGATTATTGTCCATGATTTACAACTGTATTCAAGTGTATTCCCATGACGGCGGGGCGCCCGATCCGAAAGCGCTAGCGACTGCCGGCAAAGCAAGGGGTGATGACGGAATCGGCATCGAACAAAGGAGGCATCGTTCCGATGACACAACCAACAGAATCGACGAATCGTCAGGGCTCTCAGCCTTGGGCACATGTTCGCTTGCGGCGCACGATTGCCGGACTCGTGACAGCGGCGGCGCTATGGCTGTCCGCTGCCGGCACGGCGTTCGCCGATCACCATACTGAACCGGTGAGCGACCATGCCGGACATGCGTGCCGTGTTCAACGGGCGGATTTTCACACCGGTCATCCCTGCCACGATCATCAGGCGGACTTCCACCCTGGTCGTCCGGGCCATGATCATCGGGCGGACTTCCACTCTGGTCGTCCGGGCCACGATCATCAGGCGAACCATCACGGCACGCCGTAGTCAGCCCCAGGACACCGGGTTCGGATCGGCAAGCCCGGGCACGGGCTGGCCGGGCCTGCAACGACGGGCCGATAGCTTGGAGGAGTGAACCGGCTCCGGATCGGACTCCTCGGTTGCGGCAACGTGGGGGCCGCCCTCGTAACTCTGCTCGACGAGCGGCGCGACGCGGTGGCGGCCCGCACCTTGCTTGAGCTGGAGATCACCCGCATCGCGGTGCGCTCCACCGCCAAGGACCGGGGCCTGCGCATCGATCCTTCGGTGTTCTGCACTGACGCGGCCGACATCGTGTCCGACCCCGAGATCGACATCGTCGTGGAGGTGATCGGCGGCATCGAGCCCGCCCGCAGCCTGCTGCACGACGCCATTGCCGCGGGCAAGCCGGTGGTGACGGGCAACAAGGAACTGCTGGCCAACCACGGCGCCCAACTGTTCGCGGCGGCCGACGATGCCGGTGTCGACCTGCTCTTCGAGGCGGCTGTGGCCGGGGCCATACCGCTCATCCGGCCGCTGCGGGAGTCGCTGGCGGCTGAGCCGGTGCAGCGGATCATGGGCATCGTCAACGGCACCACCAACTACATCCTCACCCAGATGGCCGAGCGTGGCGCCAGCTACGCCGAGGCGTTGAGCGAGGCCCAGAGTCTGGGCTACGCCGAGCGCGACCCCACCGCCGACGTGGAGGGGTTCGACGCCGCAGCCAAAGCCGCAATTATCGCTACCGTCGCCTTCGGCGCCGTGGTGGTAGCCGGCGACGTCTACCGCGAGGGGATCTCCCGGATCGCCCTCCACGACATCGAGATGGCCAGGCGTCTGGGCTACGCGGTCAAGGCGATCGCGGTGGCTGAGCGCGCCGGTGACGGCGACAGCGAACGGCCGGAAGTGGCCGTCCGGGTCCATCCGGCCATGGTGCCGTTCCAGCATCCGCTCGCCAGCGTGCGCGACAGCTTCAACGCGGTGTTCATCCAGGGCGACGCGGTGGGGGAGTTGATGTTCTATGGCCGGGGCGCGGGCGGCCGCCCCACCGCCGGTGCCGTCCTCGGCGATCTCGTCGACGCGGCCGTCAATCTCGCCTCCGGCGGGCCGGGCCGCATCGGGCGGCTCGTCCCGGCCCGCGTTCGTTCGATCGACGATCTCCGGTCCGCGTACTACATCGGCATGGAGGTCGCCGACCAGCCTGGTGTGCTGGCCTCGGTGGCCGCGGTGTTCGGTCGCCACGAGGTGTCCATCCGCTCCATGGAGCAGCACGGACTCCGTGACGACGCCCGTCTTGTGTTCATCACCCACGAGTGCCTCGAGCGCGACCTGCAGGCGACCCTGCGGGACCTCCGCGGCCTCGAGGCGGTCCACGACTTGGGCAACGTCATCCGGGTGATCGGCGACGAGAACCCCCAGCAGTGACCATGCGGTACGTGAGCACCCGGTCCGAGCCGGGGCACCGCCATCGCCTCGCCTTCGACGACGTGCTGCTCGCCGGCCTCGCGCCCGACGGGGGCCTGTATGTCCCCGAGCAGGTGCCCAAGCTGGCTGCCGGCGCAGCCCTTGAGGCGGGCCGACTCAGTTACGCCGACCTGGCCACCCGTCTCATGGCCCCGTATGTGGGCGGCACCGTCGATCGAGACGAGCTCGAGGCACTGGTCGCTGACGCCTATTCCAGCTTCGGCCATCCCGACGTGTGCCCTCTGGTGGCGCTGGACGACGACCACTGGCTGCTCGAGTTGTTCCACGGCCCAACCTTCGCCTTCAAGGACATCGCCCTGCAGGTGGTGGCGAGGCTGTTCGACCACAAGCTGGAGCAGCGCGACGGCAGGGCCATGATCGTCGCGGCCACCTCGGGCGACACCGGCTCCGCCGCGATGGAGGCGGTGGCGGGCCGCGACCGCCTCGACATCGTGGTGCTTCACCCCGCGGGCCGCACCAGCGAGATCCAGCGACGCCAGATGACCACGCTGGACGCGCCCAACGTCCATGCGGTGGCCGTGGACGGCACCTTCGATGACTGCCAGGACCTGGTGAAGACGATGTTCGCCGACGATGCGTTCCGCCGTGACATGGCACTGGCCGCGGTGAACTCGATCAATTGGGCCCGGGTCGCGGCCCAGATCGTCTACTACGTCTGGTCGGTGGGGCGCCTGGCCGACGAGCGCCCCGTCACGTTCTGCGTCCCCACCGGCAACTTCGGCAACGTGCTGGCCGGGCACTACGCCCGCCGCATGGGGCTGCCAACCGAGCGTTTCCTGATCGCCTCCAACACCAACGACATCCTCAGGCGGCTCGTCGAGACCGGCGAACTGCACGCCCACGAGGTGGTGCCGACGCTGTCGCCGAGCATGGACATCCAGATCTCCTCGAACCTCGAACGACTGATCTTCGAACTGTTCGACGGCGACGGCCCGGCGACAGCCGGGCTGCTGAAGCGGTTCCGGGCTGATGGCCGGGCCGCCCTGAGCCCCCAGCAGCACGATCGGTTGGTGGCCGAATTCTCCGGTGACCGCCTCGACGATCCCGAGACTCTGGCCGTGATGGCCCGCGTCCACGCCGACACCGGGCTGTTCATAGACCCGCACACCGCGGTCGGGGTGGGGGTGGCCGACCGCTGCCGCCGTCCCGACGAGCTCGTGGTGACCCTGGCGACGGCGCACCCCGCGAAATTCCCCGAGGCCGTGACCCGAGCTACTGGGGTCACCCCCGCCCCGCCCCCGGCGCTGGCAGCAGTGGCCGGGCGGCCCGAGCGCTGCGCGTCGTTGCCCAACGACCTCGCCGCAATCGAGGACTTCGTCCGCTCGGTGCGGCGGAGCTGAGCGCGGCCCCGGCGGCCCCGGCGGCTCGGGCGCACGCCGTGCTGGTTGCGGTCGCGCCCACTTGGCCCGTAGCCTGCCTCTCATCGCCTCGCGCCTTCGGCGTGACGGCTTTTCCCCGGCTCGTCATGCGTCGCTTCGCCGAGCCGGGATGCCTGAGTCCGACAACCGGGGAATGCATCCGTGGAAGCGACCGAGATGCGGCGGTCGACGCTGCAACGCAAAGACCGCGGCGAGCTGAATCAGATCGCCGCGGCGCTGGGAGCCAAGCCGTCCAGCCGGGCCCGCAAGGACGAGATCATCCAGTTGATCATCGACCTGACCGCGGACGGGGCCAGGATCTCCCAACCGAGCGTGGACGCGCCGGTGGAGTCCGCGGCGGCTGCCCCCGATGAGTCCGAGCCCGACGGCCGCACGGCCCACAGCTCGCTCGCCGAGGGCCGCGACGACGATCAGAACGGCGGCAATGGCCAGAACCGCCGCAACGGCGAGGCGGTGGCCGCGGACTCCCGCGACGACCATCGCACCGCCGACCGCGGCGATGACGACGTTGAGGCGGGCAATCGCCGCCGCCGCCGCCGCAGCCGCGACCGCGACCGCGACCGCGACCGCGACGACGGCTGGGACGGCGATCCGGTCGCGGTCTCGGGCCGGCTCGACCTCAGGGACGAGGGATACGGGTTCCTGCGGGTCGAGGGCTGCCTGCCGGACCGCAACGACGCCTACGTGCCGGTCAAGACGATCCGCCAGTTCGGCCTGCGCCGCGGCGACGAGCTGTCGGGCACCTCCCGGCCGGCCAACCGGGCCGAGAAGAACCCGGCCCTGCTCGCCCTGGAGTCGATCAACGGCGGCCCCGCGGAGCCATCTGATCGGCCCCTGTTCGAGAAGCTCACACCGATCCACGCCGTGCGCCGCCTGGTGCTCGAGCAGCCCGAGGACCCCGACGCCATCACCGCTCGGCTCATCGACCTGGTCGCACCCATAGGCGTCGGCCAGCGAGTCCTCGTCAAGGGGCCCAGAGGGTCCGGGGCCACCGAGCTGCTGGCGGCGGTGATCTCCTCGATCGAGACCAACGAGCCCGACATCCATGTGATGGGGCTCTTCCTCGACCAGCGGCCCGAGGACATTACCGAGGTCCGGCGCTGCGTCCGGCACGGGGAGGTGGCGTCCACCTCGTTCGACCAGACCCCGGACGAGCACGTCCAGACGGCCGAGATGACCGTCGCGCGGGCCAAGCGGCTCGTGGAGTCCGGCCGCAGTGTGGCGGTGGTGCTGGATAGCCTCACCGCTCTGGCCCAGGCCTACAACGCGGCGCTCTCGAACGCGGGCCGGGCCTACGGCGGCAACGTCGAGAGCGGAGCGGTGCACATGCCCAAGAAGCTCTTCGGGGCAGGCCGCAACGTCTCCGAGGGCGGCTCGCTCACCATGATCGCCTCGATTCTCTCCGACGGATCGAGCTCGCTGCCCACGCTTCTGTGCGACGAGTTCGTGGGAGCGGCCAACACTGAGATATGCCTAGACCCCTGGGCCGCGCAGTTGGGCCTGTTCCCCGCGGTCGATCTGAGCGCGTCGGTGTCGCGCGATGAGGGACGCTTCCTCGATGCCGAGGAGGTGCAGGCTCTGCAGCGGCTGCGGCGCAGTCTCGCGGAAGGCGCCGGCGACGGCCCGGCGGCCACCGTCAAGGCTCTCGAGGCGGCCCTTTCGAGGCTACGCGACACCTCCTCCAACTCCGAATTGCTGCGCTGAGCGCCTCCACCGCCCGCGTCGGGCGAAAGTTCGTTCCCGCGGGTTGTGACCGGCCCTTCCGACTAACAGACTGGACCCCCGATGAAGACCGACATCCACCCCGAGTACCGGCTGGTCGTCTTTACCGACCAGTCCGCCGGCACCTCGTTCATCACTAGATCCACCATCGCCACCAACGACACGATCGAATGGCCCGACGGCAACACCTATCCGCTAAAGAAGGTCGAGATCTCCAGTGCCAGCCACCCCTTCTTCACCGGGACCATGAAGATCGTCGACACCGCGGGCCGGGTCGAGCGCTTCGAGCGCCGGTACGGTCGCCGCAAGGGCCGCGAGTAGAGACGGCAGACACCGCGGGCACCATCGGCCATGGACCACACCGAGAAGGGGCAGATCCGCGCTGGCGCGGGTGACGGGCTGGCCAAAGCGTTCGAGATGATCGGCACCCCCGCCATATTCGGCGTCGGCGGCTGGCTGGTCGACGGCCGCCTCGGCACGTTTCCCCTGGTGACCCTGGTGTTGGTGTTCGTCGTGTTCGGCTATGAAGTTTGGAGTTTCGCCCGGGCATACGCCACCGGCATGGACGAGGCCCTTGAGAGCCGCCGAGCCGGCTATGGCGGCCCGTTCTCCGAGGAGTCCGGCCGGCCATGAGCGCCGCTCCCGCCGCATCCTCGTTCAACGAGGCGTCGGCGGCGGTCGCCTCTTCGGGCACGCCGGACGCGCCCGAGCGAGAAGTGGCCTTCGACATGGTGCGGCGCTCGGTGATCTTCGCGGTTCCCCTTCTCGCGGCCGGAGCCTTGGGCTGGCAATGGTCGGGCGTGTGGTCGGTCGGCCTGGCGCTGGGGCTGGTGCTGTTCAACTTCGTTCTCGGGGCGGCAATGATCGGCTGGGGCGCTCGCCTCGGGCCCAGCGGTCTGATGGCTGCGGCGCTCGGCGGATACGTGGTGCGGCTGGGTATCGTTGCCGCCGCCGTGCTTCCCGTCCTTCGTTTCGACTGGTTCGAACTGCTGCCGTTCGCAGTCAGCCTGCTCGTTACCCATCTGGGCCTCCTGATCGTCGAGACGCGCCACGTCTCGGTGTCGCTGGCCTACCCGGGACTCAAGCCGGAGCGTCAGCGATGAGCGTCTTCGCACTCGAATACCCGCCCATCAACCACCTGTTCGACTGGCCCGCCTTCTTGTTCGAGGGCACGCCGCTGGCCATCAACAAGACCGCCCTGATCTACCTTGTAGCGGCCGCGGCGACGATGGTGTTGTTCGGGCTGGCCGGGAGGCCGCGCCAGTCGCTGGTGCCCTCCGGCGTGCAGCATGTAGCCGAGTCGGGATTGAACTTCATCGAGGACTCGGTGGTCATGCAGACCATCGGCCCCGACGGTCGCAAGTTCATGCCCTTCCTCACCTCGCTGTTCTTCTTCATCCTGTTCTCGAACATCACCGAAGTCATCCCGGGGGTCCAGTTCCCGGCCAACAGCCGGATGGCCGTGCCGATGTTGCTAGCGCTGCTGGTGTGGGTCATCTTCAACCTGGCCGGCATCAGGAGCCAGGGCCTGTTCGGCTACCTGAAGAACTCGCTGTTCCCGCCGGGCGTGCCCAAGGCGCTCTACGTCCTCGTCACGCCCATTGAGTTTGTCTCAACCTTCGTCATGCGGCCGTTCTCGCTGGCCATCCGGCTCTGGGCCAACATGGTGGCCGGCCATCTTCTGCTGGTGACGTTCGCCGTGCTGTCCACCGCGCTGTGGGGCGCCACCTATGTGGGCGCCGTTCTGACCTTCCCGATGCTGATCCTCATGACCGGCTTCGAGATTCTCGTCTCGGTGCTCCAGGCGTACATCTTCACGATCCTGACCGCGGTGTACATCGGCGGGTCCATGCACCCCGAACACTAGAACCGCCCTAGCCCCTCATTCTTCTAACCACGACCAACCCGCACACAACAACAGGAGTAGGCAAGTGCTTGAAATCCTCGCACAGACCGCGCCAGGTGAGTTCCTCGACGGTTTCAAGGCCATCGGCGCCGGTCTCGGATACGGCCTCGCCGCCGTGGGCCCCGGCATCGGCATCGGCATCGTGGTCGGCAACGCCATCACGGCGATGGCCCGTCAGCCCGAGTCCGCCGGCATGGTCCGCACCACGATGTTCCTGGGCATCGCCTTCACCGAGGCTCTCGCCCTCATAGGTTTCGTGGTGTTCGTCCTGCTGTACTTCATCTGATCCGGAGCGGCCATGAAACCAACGATCCCGCCGCTCGGTGTACGGCCGAGTGGCCAGTTCATGAGGCGAACGATCCTGCGGCTGTCCGCCGCGCTCGGCCTGCTCGGCGTTGCGGCCTTGGCTGCCGCCGCGCCGGCGTGGGCGTCGGGCGAGACGATCGGCAGTTGCGTCCTGGAGAAGGTGGTCGAAGCCGAGCACGAGCACGGCAGCCTCGAAGCCGTCGAAGCTCTCCCCAAGAAGGATCTGGAGACGTTCGAGGACGGGTTGGAGGGATGCCTCGAGTCCCCGAACCCAATCTTCCCAGCGCTCGACGAGATCATCTGGGGCGGCGCTGCCTTCGCGATCCTGTTCGCGTTCATGTGGTGGAAGGGCTTCCCGGCGGTGAAGCGGGCCATGGACGCCCGCTCCGAGAAGATCCGGGCCGACCTCGACGCCGCCGACGCGGCCAAGGCCGACGCCCTGCGCACCAAGTCCGAGTACGAGGCCCAGCTGGCCGAGGCCAAGTCAGCCGCGGGGGCCGTCATCGACGAGGCCCGCGTCCAGGCTGATCAGCTCAGGCAGGACCTGCAGGCCCGCGCCGAGGCCGATATCACCGAGCAGCGGGCCCGGGCCTCGGCCGACATCGAGTCGAGCCGCCGCCAGGCCATCGACGATCTGCGCACCGAAGTGGCTGCCATCGCGGTGGGCGCGGCCGAGCGGGTGGTTGGCGCCAGCCTCGACGCCGACGTGCACCGGGCCCTCATCGACGGCTACATCGACGAGGTGGCCGGGGCCAGCAGCAACGGGGACGGGACTGAGCGGTGACGCCGGCAACCGACCCGCAGGCTCACGCCCGGCGGACCCGAGGCAGAACCTGAGCGATGGCCGACCAGACCGCCCCTGACCGCATTAGCGGCTACGCCGACGCTGTCCTGGCCGTGGCCCGAGCCGAGGGCGCCCAAGCCGACGTCGAGGCCGAACTGGCCCGCTTCGCCGAGGTGCTGCGCTTCAGCGACGAGCTGCAGTCGACCCTCGCGGATTCGGTCATAGACGTGGAACGGCGGCTACGGATCACCGAGGACCTTCTCGAAGGCCGGGCCCTTCCCGCCACCGCGGCCCTGGTGTCGCTGGTGGTCGGCGCGGGCCGGGGCGGCGAGCTCGTCGAGATCATCGACGCCGCCATCGACCGGGCCGCGGCCGGCCGCAACCGGCGGGTCGCTCGGGTGCGCAGCGCGGTGGAGCTCACCGGCGAGCAGCGGACCCGGCTGGCCGAGGCCATCAAGGCCTCCTCGGGGCTCGATGTGGAGATCCAGACCATCGTCGATCCCAGCGTCGTCGGCGGGGTGGTCACCGAGATCGGCGACGACGTGATCGACGGCAGCGTGCGCAACCGCCTGCAGCAGATGCGAGCCGGCCTCCGCTAGGAGCGCCGGACCACCACACAGAGGATTGAGCGATCAGACATGAGTGACCACAGATGAGCGACACGGCACAACTCACGATCAACACCGCTGACATCGCGGCTGCCATCCGCCAGAACCTTGAGGGGTTCACCCCCTCGCTGGAGCAGTCCACCGTGGGCCGGGTGCTCGAGGTTGGCGACGGGATCGCCCGGGTGTCAGGACTGCCCGACGCGGCCGTCAACGAGATGCTGCGCTTCGCCAGCGGCGCCATCGGCCTCGCCCTGAACCTCGATGAGACCTCCATCGGCGCGGTTGTCCTGGGCAGTGTGGAGGGCATCGCGGAGGGCCAGCCGGTGCAGGCCACCGGTGAGATCCTGTCGATCCCGGTGGGCGACGGCCTGCTGGGACGGGTGGTCAACCCGCTGGGGGAGCCGGTGGACGGCAAGGGACCCCTGTCCAACCCGATCCCGAGGCGCATGGAGATCCAGGCGCCGGGCATCACCGGGCGCAAGCCGGTGCACGAGCCCATGCAGACCGGCATCAAGGCCATCGACTCTCTCATCCCCATCGGCCGGGGCCAGCGAGAGCTGATCATCGGCGACCGCAAGACGGGCAAGACCACCATCGCCCTCGACACCATCTTGAACCAGCGCGGCCTG
>JAKZWH010000017.1:0-3032 GCA_047515615.1 Acidimicrobiales bacterium
AACCGTCGGCTCCTGCATGCCGATCATCAGGTGCGCGATGGTGACGACGAGATCGCCGTCCAGCACCGCGAACCCGCTGCCCTCGCGCACGATCCCCCGGCACGCGGGACCCCAGACCCTCACCGACGACTCCACGGCCGCGGCCAGATCCGACTCCGAGAGGCCGTGATCGGCGGGCACGGGACCCGGGTCGGGAGGGTCATCGAGCGGCGGCCGGGTGGACGAGGGCACCGGAGCCGGGCCCGGGTCCGCGGGCGCCTGCGGTTGCGCATCGTCGGGCGCCTGCGCTTGAGGATCCCTCGAAGCCGTGGTCCCGCCAGCCAGCACCGCCACCGCCGCGACGGCGGTACCCGCGACGACGGCCGAGAGGGCCGCGACGAGGAGGAGCCGTCGCCCCGGCGTCACAACTCGATCAGCCGGCTGACGGTGAGGAAGCCGGTGTGGGCCACCATGCGATGGTTGGGGCGCACCGCGTCCCCCTCCACATGCCAGCCCCGCTGGAGAACCTCGACCGTTTCGTGCAGGTCGAACGGGGAATCGTCCAATGCCTGGCGCAGCCTCTGGACCTGCACGGTGCTGGGCGTGAAGGCCAGCAGGATCCCGCCGGGGCGCAGGGCCGGCGCGGCGTGGGGCACCACCCGCCACGGCTCGGGCAGGTCGAGCACCACCCGGTCGAGCCCGATCTCGTCGATGCCCTCGTAGACGTCGCGCAACTCGGTGCGGTACCGGTCCAGCGCCTCGGACCCGCAGAAGCGCTCGACGTTGGCCCGGGCCCGCTTGCAGAAGTCCTCGCGCAGCTCGTAGCCCGACACCACCGCGCCCGCCCGCAGCAGCGCCATCGACAGCGCCCCGGAGCCGACCCCGGCCTCGAGCACCCTGGCGCCCGCGAAGATGTCGGCCAGCACCAGGATGGGCCCGATGTCCTTGGGGTAGATGACCTGCGCGCCCCGGGGCATCTTGAGCACTGCATCGGCCAGGGTGGGCCGCAGCGCGAGGAAGGTGGCGCCTCGCGAGGACCGCAGCCTGGTGCCCTCGGGCGCGCCGATGATGTCGTCGTGGGCGATCACCCCGGTGTGGGTGTGGAACTCGCGGCCGGAAGCCAAATCGAACAGGTAGCGGCGGCGCTTGCGGTCGACGAGCAGGACCGGCTCCCCCGGCTCGAGCGGCCGCCCGGTCATCGACCGGGCCGGTCAGACAGCACGGCGGCCTCGCCGTCAAGGCTGTGGCCGGTGGCGAGGGCGTCGTAGCCCAGCTCGGTCAGCACGTCCCACACCTCCAGCTCCCTGGTCGGGTTGCGCAGCACGACTCGCATCCGAGCAGTGTGGCCGCCGGGAGGCTCAGCCGTCGTCCGGTCTGACGTGCCGGATCTCGATCCCGGTGGAGGGCTCCAGCCGCTCCGACAGCACCGTGGTGGGCCCGCGGGGTCTCATCGCCCGCCGCGCCAGCTTGACCGCGCTCCCAGCGACAAAGGCTGCGAACCAGAACCGCGAGCTGCCGAGCAGTCCCCGACGCACCGCTTGGCGGGTGATCCAGGCTCCCGTGGCCCGCCCGCCGACGAGTCCCACCGGTCAGATCCGCCTTACTTCCACGACAGCTCTGCGGAGCCGGCCAGCCCTGCGGCCCATCACGTAGGCCAGGGCGACGAGCACGGCCGCGGCCGCGGCGGCGCCGTAGGCCACCCTGACCAGCAGCGGCTGGGTCTCGCGGTCAATGTCGGCCTGGAGGTCGCGAAGGGCGCCCTCCAGCGAGTCGCGGGTGATCCGCTCCGATTCCGCGCTCACCTCAGAGACCCCGCGGGTAGGTGTCATCGCCTCGCGGTGAAGCATGTTGTGTCCCGCTCATGTTCGCTGCGCTCACGGGCCGCTCGGGCCTTGTTCCCCGCTCTTGTTCGCTGCGCTCACGGGCCGCTCGGGCCCCGGGCCTCGCTCGGCGCCTCGCGAAGATCCTCATGAATTGCTCCTCCCCGCTCGGCCTCCTAGGCCCCGCTTGCCGACCTGTCGCAGCAGCAGCGTTATCACCGCGCCGAGCGCGGCGACCACGATCAGGTACGGGATCCACGAGCGACTCTCGGCGAAGACGGTCCCTGTCTCGGTCTGAAGAGCCCGCAGCAGTGACAGCAGCAGCAGCACCACCCCCACCACGAGCGCCAAGCTCCCGGCCAGACCCATCGAGACCCACCGACCGGCGCCCTGGAGCGGGCCGAGCAACTCTTGGCGGACGTAGGCCTTCACCAGGTCCACGGCTTCTGCTACGCCCTGCCTGCGTGCCAAAGGTGGGTCCTCCGCGGTCGGTGGACTCTCGACGCTACCCGCTGCCGAGCTCGATCCGAGCCCGCAGCAGCTCGGTGGCGTCGGTAACCAGGCGGTGCGCCACCACGAGCCTCTCTCCGGCTGTTGGGGTGCTCAGCACCCCGAACCGGTCGAGCGGTCCGAGCGGGGCCAGGGCCGCGGCCCGGTAGGCGGCCCGGGCGAGATCGCGGCCGAGATCGACGGGACCGGGCGCCTCAGCCTGCGCCAACGGTCCCAACTGGAGGCGGAGGGCCAGGCTGCGGGCCTCGGTGACGAGTCCGGTGAGCTCGTATATGAGCTCCGGGGCACCAGTCGAGGCGGGTTCTGGCTCGTCGGGCCAGTCCTCGGTCTCGGCCCAGGGATGAGGATCGTCGGGAAGCCATCGCCGGACCCGGACGCGACGGTCCCCCAGTGCCATCACCAACAGCCGCCCGTCGGCCAACCGGCGGGTCTCGACCAAGCGGGCCATGGTGGCGACGTCGCACCGCACATCACCGCCACCGACCTCGCGCCCCCGCTCGATCAGCACCACGCCCATCTGTTGGTCGCCCGCGATGACGGTGTCGAGCATGGTCAGGTAGCGGGGCTCGAAGACGTGCAGCGGCAGCGGCATGCCGGGCAGCAGCACCGACTGGAGCGCGAACATCGGAGTGGCCATGTGGTCGGAGGCCGCGGCTACCCGCCGGCGGCGGAGTCAACGGCTTCGTCGAGGACCGGCGCGACCGCGGGCAGCGGGTGCAGCGC
>JAKZWH010000018.1:0-4107 GCA_047515615.1 Acidimicrobiales bacterium
GAGCGAATTAAGACCGGCCAGCACCAGGTCGAAGGGGCCCTCGCGCCGGATGGCCGCAGCCAGAGCAACCGCGGTGGCCAGCGTGTCGCTGCCCGCGAAAGCGGGATCGCACAGGTGCACGCCCCGATCGGCGCCGCAGGCAATCATCTCCCGCAGGGCGTCGGCGGCCGCCGGCGGCCCCATGGTGAACACCACGACCTCGCCGCCGGAGACGGCCAGCTCCACCGCCTTGGCGTTGGCCCGCCGGCAGTAGGCGTTGACCTCCAGGGGCACGCCGTCTCGCACCAGTCGCCCATCCTGCATCCGGAACTCGGCCGGAGCAGGTATCTGCTTGACCAGAACCGCGATCCTCATGGCGCTCTGTATACCGTCTGAGCCCCCTCCGGCGGTACACCGGCGCCCAAGGCTGACAGTCCTTGTGTGACGCACCCCCGCGCTGCGGCCGCCTTCGTCAGTAGCCGATGACCGCGCCTCCGTCGACGCGCACGACCGAGCCGGTGACGAAACTGGCCCGGGCGCTGCACAGGAACGTCACCACATCGGCCAGCTCCGAGGCCCGGCCGAACCGTCCCACTGGTATCGACGCCTGATGGCGGGCCCGCACCGCCTCCGCAGTTGTGCCCTCGGCCGCAGCCCGGGTCGCTTGGGCGCGGGCCAGCGCGCCAGTGTCGAACTGGCCAGGCACGACCACGTTCACCAGCACCTCGGGCGCCAGCTCGATGGCCAGCGAGCGGGCCGCGGCGGCCACCCCGCTGCGGAACACCCCCGACAGGGCCAGCTCGGGGGAGGCCTCCACCACCGACCGGGCGGTGATGTACACCAGACGGCCGTCGCCGCCGGCGCGCAGATGGGGTATCGCGGCCCGCGACACGGCCAGCGCGGGCCGCAGCATCCGCTCATAGGCAGCCACCTCGTCGTCGGCGGAGACCTCGGTCATGCCCCCGGGCGTACCGCCGCCGGTGTTGACCACGCAGATGTCGAGGCCGCCGAGGAGGGCAGCCGCCTCATCCACCATGCGGGCCGGCTCGCCTTCGACGGTCAGATCGCCAACCACGGCCACCGCGCCGGGAAGCGAGGCCGCTATCTCGGCGGCAACCTCGGCTCGCCGTCCCGAGATCGCCACCAGCGCGCCCTCGGCAGCGAGCGCCTCCGCGGTGGCCCGCCCCAGCCCGGAAGTGGAGCCGAACACGATCGCCCTCCGGCCCCGCAAACCCAGATCCATGGGGTCCGAAGCTAGCGGCCGGACCCGGCCCAGCCCGAGTCGGCGGGCTCGACGTTCATCCGAGCTGCATACTGCCGTACGAATCCAAAGTTCATTGGGTTACGACTCTTTAACCCAAAGAAATCGGCATTTTCTTTGTATCATTGGGTCGTGGACCAAAAGAAGTTTGATGCTCCGGACTTTGGCCGAGCGATCAAGACGCCCGGACCACACGGCTACTGGGCATACTATCCCGAACCTCTGCCGAGGTCCTTCGGCCTACGCCCGAGCACAATAATGCTGCTCTCAAACGCAGATCGCGCACTGGGCCGGCTTGCAGGAGCGGGTCGGCTGCTGCCCAATCCACACCTGTTGATCCGTCCATTCCTTACCCGTGAAGCGCTCGCCAGCAGCCGGATCGAGGGTACTCAGGCGTCCCTGTCTGACGTCTTCGACGCTCAGGCTCGCAACACTTCAACCGGCCCGATCCTAGAGGTAACGAACTACATCGGAGCGCTCGAACACGGCCTAGCCCGGCTCTCCGACCTGCCGGTCTCCAAACGACTCCTACGCGAGGTGCACTCCATCTTGCTCACCAACGTGCGCGGTCAGGAGAAGCGACCCGGCGAGATCCGCTCATCACAGAACTGGATTGGATCGGCAGACAACCGCCCCGAGACCGCGGTGTTCGTTCCGCCTCCCCCCGATGAGATGAAGACCTCGTTCGACCTGCTCGAGCGTTACATCCACGAGCCGTCACAGCTCCCTCCGCTCGTCGAGATCGGCATGATCCACTACCAGTTCGAAACGATCCACCCCTTTCTCGACGGCAACGGGCGGCTCGGGCGGCTCCTGATCGCGTTCCTTCTCGTTGAACGAGCGCTGTTGCCGCAGCCCCTGCTCTACCTGAGCGCCTACTTCGAGCGTCATCGCAGCGACTACTACGACCGGCTGCAGGCTGTCCGAGAACGGGGCGAAATGACGCAGTGGCTCGACTTCTTCCTCTCAGGAGTCAGCGAGCAGGCGATCGGGGCCGTCCGTTGTGCCGAGGAGCTCTCAGATCTTCGCGAGACCTATCGGGCCCGATTGGCTGGCAGCCGCTCGCGAGCCATCGAAGTGGTCGACCTGCTCTTTCAGAATCCCCTGTTGATAGCCGGTCGTGTCGCTGATGAACTGAACGTGACCGCCCAGAGCGCCATCAACCATCTCCGGCGGCTGCAAGACGAGGGCATCGTCCACGAGCTACCCCATTTCTCCGGCCGTTCGAAGGGATGGATGGCGCGGGAGATCCTCATGGCTCTCGACCCGAGTGCCCGCATCGGAGTCGACTAGCGACTCGAATCTTCGGCTCGCGCTAGAAGGTGCCAAGCGGATCGGTGCCACCTCCTCGCGGCGCAGCGTTGTGTATCCCGCTCTTGTTCGCTGCACTTACGGCCCGCTCGGGCCACGGCCTCGCAGAAGACCTTGCAAGACTCCTCGCGAATTGCGGCCTATCCGCTCGGCCTCTTAGCTGGAACGCACCCGTGGCTGAGTCGGCGTGGTGCGGGTTGGGCGCTGTAGGGTCGGTATACAGGATTCCGGGCGGCTTACGGGAGGATCCAACATGTCCTACGAGCAGACGGCCAGAGACGCCGGCGTGGACCTCGACATGCCCCTGCTGAAGGCGGGCAACTTTGACCTGGTGGCCCAGGTCCACGACGTGCTCTTCGTGTCGGGCTCCATCGCGCTGGCGCCCGGAGGCGGCGGGATCGCTCACGTGGGACGCCTCGGGGACAGCATGGACATTGAGGCCGGCCAGGCCAGCGCCCGGGGCGCGGCCGAGGCCATCCTGGCGTCGGTGCACCAGCACCTCGGCAGCCTCGACGAGGTGCTGCGGGTGGTGCGGCTCACCGGATACGTGGCCAGCGACCCCGGCTTCAACGCCCAGCCCAAGGTCATCAACGGCGCTAGCGACCTGATGATCGAGGTGTTCGGCGACGCCGGGCGCCACGCCCGCTCCGCCGTCGGCGTGGCCGAACTCCCCCTCGGCGCCTCCGTGGAGGTCGAAGCCATCTTCCAGATCAAGCACTGACCGGCCGTCCAAGCGAGCCAGCCCTCTCCAGATCAAGCACTGAAACGGCCCCCAACCCGACCCCGGGAGCAATCCATGAACACCATGAACGTCGAGACCCTCACCCTCGCAGGGGCCAAGCTCGCCGCAGACGCGGCCCTGTCCACAGCCACCGACGAGGGCCTGGCCGTGTGCGTGGCCGTGGTGAACGCCACCGGCAACCTCGTGCTGGTGCACCGCATGGACAACGTGGTGGAGATCGCCCTGGAGAATGCCATCGCCAAGGCTCTGGCCGCGCTGACGTTCAAGCGCGACACTGGGTCGCTGTCGGACTACTTCCAGACGGACAAGTCGCTGGGGCCGCCCATGACCGCCCGCCACCACATCCTGGCCGTGGAGGGCGGTGAGCCGTTGACCACCGCAGGTGGCACCGTCGTGGGGGCGCTCGGCATCTCCGGCGCCAAGCACGTCGAGGACGTGGTCTGCTCGCAGGCCGCGGCCGCGGCCTTCACCGCCGCAACCTGAAGGGACCGCCATGTCAGACGACCATCACGACGAGCACGCCAACCCGATCCTGAGGGACCTTCCGGAAGGGTCGTTCGCCTTCCACTACACGCTGCAGGCCAAGCCGGGCCGGGCCCAGGACTTCATGGACGCCTTCGAGACCTGGGACCACAGCGACCAGAACATCGTCCACACCACGCCGGGCATCGTCCACGAGGGCGTGCTGTACCAGAGCGAGGACGACCCGGATCGCTTCTATCTGATCGGCACGTGGAACCACCGGGAGAACCACCGCAACGTGGTGGCCCGGCTCATCGAGATGCGCCCGGCCTGGATGGACATGCTCACCGAG
>JAKZWH010000019.1:0-8759 GCA_047515615.1 Acidimicrobiales bacterium
TCAGGGCGGCGACCGCGCCGGCGACCCTGGTGCCGAAGAAGTAGTCGGCCGCCGCGCCCACCACGATCTTGTGGCGCCACGGCTCGGGGATCGACGTGAGCAGCAGGGGAGTGTCGATGTGGCTGTGGTGGTTGGCCGCGAAGATCAACGGGCCGTCCAGATCGGCCAGCCGGTCGGCTCCGCGGCGGCTGGGCGAGGCCAGCACCTGCACCATGGCCCGCATCGGACCCTCGACGATGGCCGCCCGGCACATCCGGGCCGGCCAGCGGCGAGCCCAATCGGTGTCGTAGTCGGCGCCGGTGCGGCCCGGCGTCTCCGGCGGCTTCACCCCTCGCGGGACGTTGGGCGCCCGCAGCGGGAACGTGCGGGCCCGCAGGGCGCGGGCCGGCGACGGCAGGCGGCGCCCCATCCGCACCAGGCCGAGGTCGTGCGCGATCCCCATCAGCTCACGCCCGCCCGGTCACTCCACGTTGGCCATGGTGGTGTTTTCGTCCTGCGGCATAGCCCGGTCACTCCACGTCGGCCATGGTGGTGTTTTCGTCCTGCGGCATAGCCCGGTCACTCCACGTCGGCCATGAGGATCGGCGGGTTGTGCAGGTGGGTGATGGTGGGCGACGGCCCCACCACGTCGCTGGCCATCTCCAGGGCGTCCGACAGGGTCGAGGCGGGCTGGAAGCCCATCCTGCGCACCGCCCTCGGATCGCCGCCCACCACGATCACCCGGCCCAGCCACTGCAGGGCATGCGCCCCCCAGTACCACATGTAGAAGGGATGCACCCCGTGATAGGCGTAGCTGGTGCGGTACAGGTGCACGTACCACTCGTCGGTGGCGAACTGCTCCTCGTACTTGGCCTCGAGCTCGGCCGGGTCGGTGGTGGAGGCCAGGAGCTGCTCGAAGAAGTCGATGTAGCTGGGATGGTGGACGGGGTGGAACTCCCATCGGGTCGGGTGGCTCATGATGAGCACGCCGCCCTCGCGCACCAAGGGCTTGCCCCGGTACAGGTTGAAGAAGTAGCCGAGGCCCAGGCACATCACCAGGATCGGGTTCATGACCGAGTTCACGTTGTAGGGGCAGATGTAGGGCAGCCCCATGGTGAGCACGTCGGTCTGGCCCTTCACCGGCACCAGGTGCTGGGCCATGACATTGGCGGTGGTGCGCTCGTGGACCGCCTCCACCGCGCCGGCCTGCACCGAGGTCAACTCATAGGGCGCCAGCCACCGGTTGAAGATGCCCCGGCGGCCGGCCACCGGCATCGCCTTGAGCCCGGTCTGCATGGCCATGAACGAGGCCCGGTCTTTCGCCGTCCACTCCCACTCGCGCTTCTGCAGCACGGCCAGGGGTCCCTCCCGTCCGAACGTGTTGTTGTTGACGGTGGTCTCGATCTGGAAGACCGGGGGCCCGTTGGCCTCGATGACCGCTCCCTGGCGCCAGTTGGAGCGGTGCAGCTGCGAGCGGGGCTGGTCCATGAATGAGCGCGATTGCTGCATTGTGTGGACGTTGTGGTGGTGGCGCAGCGCCCGGTAGTCGGCCAGGCCCGTGGCCGTGGACTTCCAGCCCCCGTCCATGGCCACCAGGTTGATGTTCACGTACACCAGCAGGTCGCTCTCGGCGGCCCGCCGGTTCATGGTGACCATCTCGTCGTGGTCGGTGCGGCCTAGAACCACCATGCCGTCGGGATCCTCGGCGTCGTGGTTGTACAGCGCCCCCTGGGGGGCGAAAGCGTCGAACACCCGCTCGCCCAGGGCGTGGCGCAGCTCGTCGTCGGTCATGCGGCGGTGCAGGGCCAGCGCCGCGATCAGGTGCACGTCGTCCACCCCCGCGGCGGCCGCCATGTCGAGGACCTGCTCGACAACCCGCTGGCGGATGTCGGGGCGCCGCATCGGCGGCAGCGGCAGCGACACGTCGTCGAAGGCGATGGTCAGCTTCATGCCCGGCCGCAGCTGCGCCGGCAGCGGGTCGGAGTCGAGCGGGTTCAGCAGGGCGTCGCGGATGGCCGCATCCGGGTCGGCGAGGCCCGCGACGGGCTCGGCCGGATAGATCACCCGGCTGCGACCCGCAGGCAGCCTCTCCAAGCGGAAGCCCTCGCCGTGGTGGAACAGGACCGGCGGGGTGGACCGGTCGACTTCCAGGACCAGTCCCGGGCGAGGCGTCTTGTGATGCTCAGCAGCCATCAGGCGGACCCGGCTAGAGCGGCGGACTTCCGCAGGCTGGCGGACCCCGCTGGAGCGGCGGGACGGGCTCGGCCGCGGATGCGGGGCGCCATCGGCAGAAACTTGGCCGGCGCGCCGGCGCTGGTGGACCAGTGCTCGATCAGCCAGCCCCGCCGCCGGGCCAGCGCGGCCAGCTTGGTCTCGGGGTTGACCGCCACCGGGAAGCCGACCGCCTCCAGCATGGGCAGATCCGATGTGCTGTCGGCGTAGGCCACCGACTCCCGCAGGTCGAGGCCGTGGAGGTCGGTGAAGTCGGCCAGCGTCTGGTAGCGGGCTTCGCCGGTCGGGGGGACGGCGGTGAGGCGGCCGTCGTACACGCCGTCGGCGGAACCCATCTCGGCCGCGACGATGTGGTCGAACAGGGGTCGCAGGGGCGCCACCACGAAGTCCAGTGCTCCCGTGATGAGCAGGGTCATGTGGCCGGCCTGCCGGTGCTGGCGGACGCGTCGGATCCCCTGGGGGAACGACTTGGTGATGATCAGGTCGCTGAGCATCTCCGCGCAGTCGGCGTCGATGCGGTCTACAGGAGCGCCGTCGAAGCGGCGGTAGAAGTAACGCAGGAAGTCGCTGCGGTCGCGGCGGTCCAGCGCCAGCAGCCTCGGTGCCTCCGCCAATGTGCGGGCGGCGAAGCGCACCCGGTCGAGGTCGTGGAGGTCCCGTGTGGCCAGCCACGCGTAGCTGGCCACGACATTCGAGGCGATCAGAGTGTTCTCCAAGTCGAAGACGGCGAGCTGGCGCTCGGGTGCGAGGACCTGGCCGCGCAGCCGCGTCGAGCGGGACTCAGTCCGGCCTCCCCCGGAGCCGGGCGCCATCTTCAGCCGGGCCTGCGCCACCATCGACGGCAGGTGCACCTGCTGCACGTAGTGGGTCCAGTCCAGGATGCGAGGGTCGAAGCAGAATTCGGAGCGGTCGGCGTCGTCGAGCGAGTCCCACAGAGCCATGAGGCGGTCCAGCTGATAGATGGCCTCGCACTCGGCGTAGGCGCCGTAGAGCTTGACATAGTCGCTGGCCCTCTCGAGCTGAAGGCGGCGTTCTTCGAGGCTGGCGCTCATCACGGCGTGGCGTCCCCTCAGCGGCAGCGCGGACAGCACCCGGTCGGCGGTCTCCAGCGAGCGCTGGGCCCGCTGGAGCTGCCGGGCCACCCTGCCGCGGCCGGGGAAGGACCAGCGCGGCACGGGGATCGGCTGGTTGTGCTCGTCGTACACGGGGTGCTCGGTGAACCATCCGCTCACCAGGTCGAACAGCGTGCCGTACTTGAGCGGGTTGATGGAGCCGCTGGCGATCTGGGTGACGTCGGGGCTGGGATCGACGGGGCCCCGGGCGGCCACGGCCAGGATGGTCGCCACGACCAGATCCACCGGGATCACGTCGACGATGCCCTCGGGCACCCCGGGGAACTCTTTGAGCAGTCCCCGGGCGTAGGCGGCGATCACCGGCTCGGCCATGCGGAATCCCCGGATCCATCCCGGATAGGGCTCGGCCAGGGCCGACTCGATGATCGAGGGCCTCACGATGCTCACCGCGATGTCGCCGCGGGTCTCGGCCAGGGCCCGCTCACCGAGGGCCTTGGTGAAGGCGTAGGCGTCGGGGAACCCGAGGCTGGCCGCCCGGGCCCGGCCCGCCTTGGTCATCTGGTCGTTCACCCAGCGGCGGCGCAGGCTCTCCACCTTCTCGGACAGCGCGGGAATGCCTGCCGCGCCCAGCTCCCGGCGGGACTGGACCGACAGCGCGGCCAGGCGCTCGGGGCTGCGGCTGGCCTGCTCGGCGTCGCGGCGGGCCCGGCGGGCGCTGGTGACCTCATCGCGCCAGCCGACGTCGGTGAAGAACGGCGACTCGTCCACCAGCTGCTCGGGCGCGGCGCCCCGCCGGCTGCCGGCCACGTAGCAGGTGGACACCGCGACCAGGTGCGCTTGAGAGCCGGCCTCGTGCAGCACCGCAGCCACCCTGGCCGGTCCGAGCAGGTTGATCTCCACGGCGTCGTCGAGGGCCGAGTCGAAGTTCACGGTGGCCGCCGAGTGGATCACGGTGTCGCAGCTGGCCAGCAGGGCCCGGCCCTCGTCGTCGAGTCCGAGCCCGTCGGTGCTCACGTCCCCGGCGAGGGCTTTGACCCGCCGGGCCGTCATCTCGTCGTAGGTCTCGGACGGGCCGGAGCCGGCCGCGTCGCCACCGGGCTGCTGGCGGAGCCGGTTGAAGGCGTCGTTGCGCAGCACGTCGCGCTGCACCCGCGCGGCCGCGCCCCGCCGACCCGGGCGCACCAACAGCACCAGCTCGCAGTCGGGCACGCAACGCAGCAGACGCTCGGTGAGCGCGGTCCCCAAGAACCCGGTCGCGCCGGTGATGGCGATGCGCTTGCCGGCTAGAGACTCGGTGATCACGCCGTTAGTTCTAGTGGCCGCGGGCGCCGGAGGCTCACGACGGCGCTCGATCCGGCGCCGCCGGGGTGCCCCGCACCGGTCGGCGCGCCCGCCCGAAGCTCACGACGCGGGGGTCGCCGGGCTGGTGAGAGTGTGGCGCTGGAGCCGGGCGTGACGCTCCAGGGCCAGGTCCACCAGCCGGTCGATGAGCTGCGGGTAGCCGAGTCCGCTCTCCGCCCAGAGCTTGGGGTACATCGATATGGGCGTGAAGCCCGGCATGGTGTTGAGCTCGCTCACCAGCCAGCCGCGGTCACCGCGGCCGTCGCGGCCGTCCTCGTACAGGAAGTCGACCCTGGCAAGCCCCTCCACCCGCAGGGCTCGGTAGGCGTCTATGGCGAGGCGCTGACACGCGGCGACCTCGTCGTCGTCGAGGGGGGCCGGAATGAGCAGTTCAGCACCGTCGTCGTACTTGTCGGCGTAGTCGTAGAACTCCGCGCCCGAGACGATCTCGCCGGGCAGGCTCGCCTCAGGGTGGTCGTTGCCCAAGACGGCGACTTCGATCTCCCGGGCCCGGGCCTCCTGCTCCACGATGATGCTGCGGTCATAGCGCGAGGCGAGGCGCAGCCCCTCGGCTACCTGCGGGCGGGTCGACGCCCTGGAGACTCCGACCGAGGATCCCATGCTCGCCGGCTTGACGAACACGGGCAGGCCCAAGTCCTCGATGATGGCGTCAAGGACCTTCGCCAGATCGGTGTCGCTGGCGTGGGGGTCGTCGACGGTTACGGCGCGCCAGCGGGTGTGGGCGATTCCGGCCTGAGCCAGCATGGTGTTGGCCGCGGTCTTGTCCATGCACAGCGCCGAGGCCAGCACCCCAGCTCCGGCGTAGGGGACCCGGGCCAGCTCCAGCAGGCCCTGCACCGTTCCGTCCTCGCCCATCGGGCCGTGAAGGATGGGCAGCACCACCGTGGGACCGCCGGGGTCGGAGCCGCGGCCGGCTCCACGAAGCTCGGAGCCGGTGGTCAGCGCGGGCAGGGGCTCCATCTCGGGACCGACGGCGCTGAGCCGGTCGGGCAGCGCGTCCGGGCCCGTGCTCAGGGCCTCGATCGCCTCCTCGGCGCGCACCCAGCGGCCCTCCCGGGTGATGCCGACCGGCTCGACGACGTACTTTTTCGGGTTGGCGGCAGCCACCACGTGGCGGGCCGACACGCAGGACACGTCGTGCTCGGCGGAGCGCCCTCCGAACAGCACCACCAGCCTGACCCTGCGGTCCTCCATGCGGCGACGCTAGCGCCGAGCGGGTGTCGCCCCCGCGCTGGCGTCATCAGGACGGCGAGCGGGCGACGGGCAGGGCGTTGAGCAGGGCGATGGACTGACCGCTCAGGTGGCGGCGTCATCGCCGGGCGCGTGTCACACTCGCGCCGTGCGCTGGACGCTGGCCGAGATCGCCGAGGCCACCGGGGGCCGCCTGCACGGCGACGGCGCCACCGCGGTCGACGGCGTGACCCAGGACAGCCGCGACGTGCGGCCGGGCATGCTGTTCGTGCCGCTGGTGGCCGAGCGCGACGGCCACAGCTTCATCGCCGACGCGGTCGCGGCTGGAGCGTCCGCCTATCTCACCGCCCGAGGTCCGGTCGCGGCCGGCGCTGCGGCCGTGGAAGTGGGCGACACGCTGGAGGCCCTCGCGGCGCTCGCGCAGCGGGCCCGCCGCCGCCTCGGGGCGGTGCCGGTGGTGGGTGTGACCGGATCGGCCGGCAAGACCACCACCAAGGACCTGCTGGCTGCGGTGCTGGCTAGAGATCGCAGGGTGTGGGCCAGCACCCGGTCGTTCAACAACGAGATCGGAGTGCCGATCACGCTGCTGTCCGCTCCGGCGGGCACTGAGGCGCTGGTGGTCGAGATGGGCTCGCGGGGACCGGGGCATATCTCCCGGCTCTGCGCGGTGGCCCGGCCGACGATGGGCGTTGTGACCACTGTGGGCCTCTCCCACACCAGCGAGCTCGGGTCTCTGGCCGCGGTGGTGGCGGCCAAGCGGGAGCTGGTCGAGGCGCTTCCCCGTGCCGACGACGGCGGCGTGGCCTTCCTCAACGCGGGGGTTCCCGAAGTCGCGGCCATGGCATCGAGCACCGACGCCCGGGTGGTCACCTTCGGGCTCGGCGGCGAGGTGGCGGCCGGGCAGATGACGCTCGGCGACGACCTGACCCCGCGCTTCGTCCTGCACAGCCCCGCGGGCGAGTGTGCCGTGACGCTGGGGGCCAGGGGACTGCACTCGGTCGACAACGCGCTGGCCGCGGCCGGGGCCGCCCTGGAGCTTGGGGCTTCGCTGGAGGACGTGGCCGCCGGATTGGCCGAGCCGGCGCTGTCGCCGCTGCGCATGGAAGTCGTTCGTGCCGCTGGCGGCGCGCTCTTGCTCAACGATTGCTACAACGCCAACCCGCTGTCGATGCGGGCGGCCCTGCACTCCCTGGCGGCGCTTCCGGCGGCCCGCAGGATCGCCGTGGTCGGCATCATGGCTGAGCTGGGCGAGTTCGAGGCCACCGAACACGCCGCCATCGGCTCGCTGGCCGCGGAGCTCGGGGTGCTGGTCGTCGCGGTCGACGCGCCCGGGTACTCCCGGGGCGACGCCGCCGTCACCGATGTTGAGGGCCTCAACGGCGCCCTCGCCGCGTTGCGCGACCTCGGAGGTCTGGGCGCCGACGACGCCCTGCTGGTCAAGGGATCGCGAGTCGCCGGCCTCGAGCGGTTGGTGGAGCGGCTCGTCGCCGGCGCCGATGCCTGATTGAATCAGCGGCGCGCGCCACCGGGCGCGCACCGCCAGCCATTGCGGCGCGTCGCCCATCCGTGGGCTTCCCATCAGCGGACTCCTTCCCCTCCACGAAAGGCTCGAGGCAATGGACGTACCCGACTTCCGGACCGTGACGGTGGAGGCCCTCGCGGCGATGGTGCGGGACCGCACCCTCACTGCCGCCGCGGTCACCGAGCACGCGCTGGAGCGCATCGAGGCTCTCAACGGCGTGCTGAACGCCTTCGTAGCGGTGGACGCCGACGCGGCACGGTCCGAGGCCGCCGCGATCGACGCACGAATCGATGCCGGCGACGATGTGGGGCCGCTGGCGGGAGTCCCGATCGGCGTGAAGGATCTCGTCGACGCGACCGGGTTCCACACCAGCAAGGGCGCCATGTACACCCGCGGCGACGCCCCGGCTGTCTCGGACTGCACCGAGGTTGCCCGGCTGCGGGCCGCGGGCTGCGTGGTGCTGGGCAAGACCAACACCCCCGAGCACGGCTGCATGGGCGACACCTACAACCCCCGGTTCGGGGCCACCCTCAATCCGTGGAACATCGAGCGCTCCCCGGGCGGGTCGTCGGGCGGGACCGGCTCCGCCATAGCCGCGGGCATGGTCCCGGTGGGCACCGGCTCCGACGGGGGAGGCTCGATCCGGATCCCGTCGGCGATATGCGGACTGTCGGGCCTCAAGACCAGCCACGGCCGGGTGCCGAGCGGTCCACCGCCGTCGGGCCTGATCGACCTGTCATGCGTGGGACCGATGGCGCGACTCATCCGCGACGCGGCCCTGTGTCTCGATGCGGTGGTCGGCCCCCACCCGGCCGACCTGCGCAGCCTGCCCGCGCCGGGGATTTCCTGGCGGGCCGCGCTCGACAGCCCCCGCGTCCCGGCCCGGGTGCTGTGGGCTCCGTCGATCGACGGTGGGCCGGTCGACTCCGAGATCGCCGCGGCTTGCGCGGCCGCGGTGGACCGTCTGGCGGCCGAGGGCGTGGAGGTTGTCGAGGCCCAGACGGAGATCGGCTCGGTGCCCGGGGTCTTCCTTCAGCTGTTCTTCGGGGGGCTGATCGGTCCTGTATTCCGTTCGCTGTACGGCACCGACGAGTGGGCCAACGTGACCGATGTGCTCGCCCGGATGCTGGAGGATGTCTACGAACGGGTCACCGCGGTGTCGCTGTACGAGGCCCGCCAGCAGGCCGGCGAGCTGTCTGTGGCCCTCGCGGAGGCGATGGACGGCTATGACGTGCTGCTGATGCCAACGCTCGCGGGCCAGGCTCCTGCGCCGGGCGGGCACGGCACCATCAACGGCGAGGAGACTCCCAACTGGTTCCGGTTCACGCCTCTTGCCAACCTCACTCGGCGCCCGGCCGGCACGGTGTGCTGCGGATTCAGCCGGGAGGGCGTTCCGATCG
>JAKZWH010000020.1:0-16523 GCA_047515615.1 Acidimicrobiales bacterium
GAGAAGTACTGGGGTCGCTCCCAGCCGTACACCTCCTGCCACTGCGCTCCGAGCCGGTCGAGCCGGTCGTAGATGGGAGAGGCCTTCTGGGCCCGGCCCGCGGCCCGGTACTCGCCGGGAAGGCGCACTTGGTACATCTCGTGGTACTCATCGGTGGCCTTGGCGATGGCGAAGGACGACCGGGGGCCGGTGTGGTCGCCGAAGCGCCGCGGGTCCATGCTCCGAACGTTGATCTCGGTCTGACCGTGCACCATCCACTGGGCCAAATACTTGCCCGCGCCCGGACCCTGAGTGATGCCGATGGAGGCGCCGCCGCAGTGCCAGTAGTTGCGCACCCCGGGGGCTGGCCCCATCAGGTACCCGGAGTCGGGGGTGTGGGTGATCGGCCCCGACACAGTTTGCTTGATTCCGGCTTCCATGAAGGCCGGGATGCGCATGGCGGCGTACTCGATGCACTCCTCAAGTACGTCGTGGTTCTCGCCGGTGAGGTGGAAGTGGAGCTTCCAGTCGATGCCGTCTATGCCGTAGGTGCGGGAGCCGGACATCTCGTAGGGGCCGATAAGCAGACCGTCGATCTCACGGCGGTAGTAGCAGGACGCTCTGGGGTCGCGCACCACTGGGGGCTCAAACCCGAGATCGATCATGGCCTGGAGAGGCTCGGTCACCAGGTACTGGTGGATGACCGACACGACGGGAACGTCGAGGCCGACCATGGCCCCAAGCTGCGGGGCGTAGTGGCCGGCCGCGTTGACCACGTGCTCGCAGACAATCCGGTAGCTGTCATCGCCGTTGGAGCCTCCGTGGCCCGCGCCGTTGGGCGTGGCGATGACCTCCCAGCGCCCGTCGGGCAGCTGGTTCATGTCGGAGACCAGCGTGTGGCGCCGAATCTCACAGCCGAGGTTGCGGGCGCCCCGGGCCATGGCGTTGGTGCAGCCCGACGGGTCGGTCCAGCCGTCGTTGGGGGTGTAGAACCCGAGCTTCACGTCGCTGAGGTCCTCCAGCAGCGGATGGCGCTCGCGGATCTCTTCGAGCCCGATCAGGTCCGACTCGATGCCGATCTGGGTGAGCATGGCGTGGACGTAGCGGTGCCAGTCCACCTCGTCGTCGGTGCGGGCCAGCCGGATGGCGCCGCAGCCGTGCCAACCGGCCGACAGCCCGGTCTCAGCCTCGATGCGGGGGTAGAGCGCCACCGCCTCCTGGTGAACCTTGGCCATGTTCAGGTCGCCGATGAAGTTGGGGATCAGCCCAGCCGCGTGCCAGGTGGACCCTGAGGTCAGCTCCCCCTTCTCCAGCAGCACCGTGTCGGTCCACCCCTCATGGGCCAGGTAGTACAGCAGGCCCACGCCCATGGCCCCGCCGCCGATGATGACGCACCGGGCCTCTTGGGTCATGGGCCGTCCTCCAGGCGCACTCTCTGGTTGCGGGGATCGTAGAAGCTGCGGATCGACGGGGTGGCCTCCACAAGCTGGCCGCCGACGTTGATCCCGAAGCGGCCCGTGTCGAGCCAGTCCTGGACCACGCCCTCGGCGCCGGGGCGGCGCAGGTAGCCCATGGTCAGGCAGCGGTCCTCGACGTAGCTCCACATCGACGACGTGGTGCTGCCCACCGGCTCACCGTTTCGCAGGATCGGATCGTCGTGGTAGCACAGCAGCTCGGGGTGCTCCAGGCGGAACTGGATCAGGCGCTTGTTGCGGGGCCCGTCGCTCTGCACCTCCAGTGCGGTCCGGCCGTTGTAGGGATTGGGCTTGTCCCAGCCGATGGTGAAACCGAGCCCGGCCTCCATCGGGGTGTCCTCGTCAGTGATGTCGTGGCCCCAGTGGCGGTAGCCCGACTCCAGCCGCAGCGTGTTCATGGCGTGGTAGCCGGCCATGGCCAGGCCGTGGGGCTCGCCCGCTTCGACGAGCACATCAAACAGTTCCACCGCGTGCTCATTGGGCAGGTAGAGCTCCCAGCCCAGCTCGCCCACGTAGCTCATGCGCAGGGCGAGCACATCGATGCCGGCCACATCAATGCGCTGGGAGGTGCCGAACGGGAAGTCGGTGTTGGTCAGCGAGGTGCCGGTGAGCGGGCCGAGCACGAAGCGGGCCTTGGGACCCATCAGCCCCATCATGGCCCAGTGCTCGGTGATGTCGGCGATCTCCACGTCGCGGTCCCGGCACGCCCGGCGCAGGCGGGCCCAGTCCCGGGTCTGGGCCGCGGCCGCGGTCACCACCAGGAAGCGGTCCAGACCGAGGCGGGTCACCGTCAGGTCGGCCTCAATCCCGCCCCGGCTGTTGCACCACTGGGTGTAAACCGCTCTGCCCACGGGCACGTCGATGCGGGCCGTGCTCAGCTCATCGAGCACCAACAGCGAATCCGGGCCGTCCACGGTGAACTTGGCGAACGACGTCTGGTCGAACAGCGCCACCCGCTCCCGCACCGCCCGGCACTCCTCACCGGCGTTGGCCCACCAGTTCTGCTTGCCGTAGCTGTAGACGTACTCGCGGGCCTGGCCGTCGAACGCGTACCAGTTGGGCCGCTCCCAGCCGGCGGTCTCGCCCCATACCGCTCCGGCCACGTCCAGGCGATCGTGCAGCGGCGACATCCGCTGGCCCCGGGCGCTCTCGTACTGGTAGAACGGCCAGTGCATGGCGTACAGCAGCCCCAGGCTCTCGGGGATGCGCTCGGCCAGGTAGGCAGGATCGGCCTGGAATCCGAACGTCCGGCGGATGTCCACTGACGACAGGTCCATGGGTGGATGGCGGTCCGCGATCCAGTCGGCCAGGGCCCAGCCGACCCCGCCCGCGGACTGGATGCCGACCGAGTTGAAGCCGGCGGCCACGAAGCAGCCGTCCACCTCGGGCGCCTCCCCCAGGTAGTACACCCCGTCGGGGGTGAACGCCTCCGGGCCGTTGAGGAACAAATGGATGCCGCACTCCCCCAGCGCCGGCACCCGGTGGATGGAGCGTTCGAAGATCGGGCCGATGTGGTCCCAATCCTCCGGCAGGGTGCCGAAGGAGAAGTCCCGGGGGATGCCGTCGAGGTTCCACACCTTGCCCCGCGGCTCGAAGAACCCGGCCATGATCTTGCCGGTCTCCTCCTTGAAGTAGGTGTAGTTGCCGGGGTCGCGCAGCACCGGCGTGTCGGCGTCGAGGCCGAGAGGCTCGGAGACGATATAGAAGTGCTCGCAGGCCTGCAGCGGCACGTTCACCCCGATCTGAGCCGCGAGCTGCCGTGTCCAGATACCGGATGCGAGCACCACGGTCTCGGTCTCGATGCTGCCCTGCTCGGTGTCGACGCACGAGATGGCGCCGCGCTTGGTGCGCAGCCGGGTGACGGCCACACCCTCGACGATGCGCACCCCCCGGCTGCGAGCTCCCTTGGCCAAGGCCATGGTGGTGTCCACCGGGGAGGTGTGGCCGTCGCCGGGGATGTACAGCGCTCCCACGATGTCGTCGGCGCGGATCAGCGGCCAGCGCTCCCGCAGCTCGTCGATGCCGATCTCGCGGGTCTCGACCCCCACCGACACCGCCATGGCCGCGCCCCGCCTGATCTCCTCCCAGCGCTCGGCGTCGGCGGCCACCGAGATCGACCCCGGCGTGCGGCATCCGGTGGCCTGGCCGGTCTCATCCTCGAGCGCCTCATAGAGCCGGGCCGAGTAGGTGGCCAGCTTGGTGAGGCTGTGGGTGGACTTGAGCTGCGATACCAGCCCGGCAGCGTGCCAGGTGGTGCCGCCGGTGAGCTTGCCCTGCTCGAGCACGACCACGTCGGTGATGCCGAGGCGGGCCAGGTGGTAGGCCACGCTGCAGCCGACAATGCCGCCGCCCACCACCACAACCTGGGCACGATCGGGCAGCCCTTGAACCATCGAACTCCCCTCCGTCGATTCCTGGGCCCGCCTGGTCCGGCCCGGTGAATCAGTCCGCTCCGGGAACCCAGCTAGTGCCGGCGAGGGGAACTCTAGCCATGGCCGCGGCCTCCACGGTGAGGGCGGCCAGATCCTCGGGCTCCAGATTCAGCACGTGCGACTTGCCGTTGGCTCGGGCCAGGATCTGGGTCTCGATGGTGAGCACCTGCAGGTAGTTGGCCAGGCGCCTGCCAGCCAGCACCGGATCGAGGCGACCCGACAGGTCAGGGTCCTGGGTGGTGATCCCGGCCGGGTCGGTGCCGGCCTGGAAGTCCTCCCAGTATCCGGCCGCGGTCCCCAGGGCCCGGTACTCGGCCTCGTAGGCGGGGTCGTTGTCGCCGATGGCGATCAGCGCGGCGGTTCCGATCGAGGCCGCGTCGGCGCCCAGGGCCAGCGCCTTGGCCACATCCGCGCCCGAACGGATGCCGCCCGCGGCGATGAGCTTGACCTCGCGGCGGTGCACTCCGAGCTCCCGCAGGGCCCGCACCGACTCGCCGATAGCAGCCAGGGTGGGGATGCCCACATGCTCGATGAACACATCCTGAGTGGCCGCGGTGCCCCCCTGCATGCCGTCCACCACCACCGCGTCGGCGCCAGCCTTCACCGCCAGAGCGGTGTCGTAGTAGGGGCGGGCCGCGCCCACCTTCACATAGATCGGCACCTGCCAGTCGGTAATCTCGCGGAGCTCGCCGATCTTGATCTCCAGGTCGTCGGGGCCGGTCCAGTCGGGATGGCGGCACGCGGAGCGCTGGTCGATGCCTTCGGGCAGGGTGCGCATCTCGGCCACCCGTTCGGTGATCTTCTGCCCGAGCAGCATCCCCCCGCCGCCGGGCTTGGCTCCCTGGCCCACCACCACCTCGATGGCGTCGGCCACCCGCAGATGGTCGGGGTTCATGCCATAGCGCGACGGCAGGTACTGGTACACCAGCGTCTTGGAGTGCTGGCGCTCCTCGTCGGTCATGCCGCCGTCACCGGTGGTGGTGGACGTACCCGCGGCCGATGCGCCCCGGCCGAGGGCCTCTTTGGCCTGGGCCGACAGCGAGCCGAAGCTCATGCCCGCGATCGTCACCGGGATCTTCAGATGCACCGGGCGCTCGGCCCGGTCCTCGCCGATCACCACATCGGTGCCGCACGCCTCGCGGTAGCCCTCCAGGGGGTAGCGCGACATCGACGCCCCCAAGAACACCAAGTCGTCGAGGGTGGGCAGGCGGCGCTTGGCCCCCCAGCCCCTGATGCGGTAGATGCCGGTGTTGGCGGCCCGGCGGATCTCGGCGATCACATTGCGGTCGAAGGTGTACGACTCCCGCAGATGCCAGAAGTCGGGATCCGGGGTTCGGGCCGGCCCGGGGCCGTTGAACGGTTCCGAAGTCATCGGCTGGCGGCCTCCTGGGCGGCTTCAATGGCGTCCACGTCGTCGATGGTGAAGTTGTAGAGGCGCCGGGCCGAGCCGTAGCGGCGGAACTGGGACGGACCGGTCCTGTCCGTCGCCGGGGCGGCCGCGGCCAGCAGACGGGCCAGCGTCTCGAGGTGCTCGGGCCGTATCTCCTTCTCGATGCAATCGGCGCCCAGCGACTCCACGTCGCCCCGCACGAAGATCTGAGCCTCATAGATGGAGTCGCCCAGATCGGCGGCCGCGTCGCCGCACACCACCAACCTCCCGGCCTGGGCCATGAACGCGCTCATGTGGCCCACATTGCCGCCCACCACGATGTCGACGCCCTTCATGGAGATGCCGCAGCGGGCGCCGGCGTTGCCGCCCACCACTACTACGCCGCCGCAGCCGGTGGCGCCCGCCGACATGGTGGCGTTGCCGGTGATGCGCACCACTCCCGACATGATGTTCTCGGCCAGCCCCGTGCTGGCGTTGCCCTCCACCAGCACCCGGCCCCGCTGGTGCATCCCGGCGCAGTAGTAGCCCACCGAGCCGCGCACCACCACGTCGACATCAGCGGTGATGCCGCAGGCCACCGCGTGGGCGCCCCTGGGGTTGACCACCTCGAAGGAGTCGCCGTCGGATGCCTCGTGCAGCGTCCGGTTGAGCTCTCTCCGGGTCTGCTCAGCGAGGTCAAAGGTTCGCGTCACGCGGCCAGGCTCCACGTGTAGATGCGAGCCGGCTCGGGCTCCCACACCTCGGCGTCGGTGGCGCCGGGAAGGCGGGCGATGGCCCGGTACTCCGACGACATCGCCACCCAGTCGTCGGTCTCGGCCACTACCGCCGGCTTGCAAGCGATCGGGTCGCGCAGGATGGCGAACCCGTCGGCCACTCCGATGGCGAACGTGTAGAAGCCGTCGAGATCGTCCAGAGCCCCTTCCAGGGCCTGCGAGATCGTGTCGCCGGAACGCATCCGCCACGCCAGGTACCCCGCGGCCACCTCGGAGTCGTTCTCGGTCTGGAACGACTCGCCCCGAGCCTCGAGGAACCGCCGCAGCCGGTTGTGGTTGGACAGCGACCCGTTGTGCACCAGGCAGGTGTCGGCGCCGGTGGCGAAGGGATGGGAGCCATTCGTGGTGACCGCCGACTCGGTGGCCATGCGGGTGTGGGCCAATGCGTGGGTGCCGGTGCGGGAGGCCAGGTCGTAGCGCTCGGCCACCAGATCGGGGTCCCCCACCGCCTTGTACAGCTCGATCTGGGAGCCGTAGCTCAGCACGGTGGCACCGGCCACGTTGTCGATGATCCACTGGCGGGCGGCCCGGCCGTCGCCGTCAGTGATGAACACGGCGTGATCGTGCACGGCCCGAACGGTCACCTCGGCGCCCAGCACGCTCTCCAGCGCGGCGGCCACCGGCCCCCAGTCCACCTCGATGCCCTCGGCCAGCACGGTGATGCGGGTGCGTCCGGGAACGCCAGCGTCATAGGACGCGAACCCGGCGCTGTCGGGGCCCCGGTCGCGCATCTCCCGCAGCATCACCGCGGTCAGCCGGCCCAACTCGTGCCGGTGCGCCTCGGTCTTGCAGAACAGGCCCACGATCCCGCACATAGCACTAATCCTCCGAAAGCCCTGATCTGTCCGAAGTCCGGCCAGCACGGTAGCGCCCGGCGCGCCCGCGACCCCAGCCCGGCAGCCCCGTGTCTCGGCCCTGTACTACGAACCTCACAATTCTCAGAGTTTCGCGAAAGTTTCGTAAACCCTTAAAAACAGGGTACAATAAAACTTCGGAGGCGGGAACACCGACAACAAGCACCGGAGGAAATGTTGTGAGTCCGGAAGTTCAAGAGGCGCTCGAGAGCATCGAGGACGGCGCAACACCGTCCGAACTTGAGTCTGAGACCCTCGACTTCAAGCAGGACGCCCGAAAGCCCTCCGACACCTTGGACCTGCTGGCGAAGGCGGCCACCTGCCTCGCGAACTCTCGCGGCGGGAACATCGTGCTTGGAGTGATCGACAAGATCGCCGGGCCAAAGGCGATCGCCGGAACCGAACTCGACCCTCTTGAGGCCAAGCAGCGCATCTACGAACGAAGCCGTCCGCCGCTCCTCGTGGACGCCGTGGAGCATTGGCACCAAGAAGTGAGGCTGCTGGTGATCGCCGTCGCGCCGGGAGTCGAGATTCACGCCGGCACGAAGGGTGAAGTGAGGCACCGTGTCGGGCGGTCCTGCTTGCCCATGACCTCCCAGGAGCAGGCGATCCGCACCAACGAGCGGCGCGGCGTGGACTGGTCTGCCCTACCGTCGAACGAGCCGGCCATCGCCGTCGCGGCGGGCGCGCTCGAAGTGGCCCGGCGCCTCCTGCGGATCGTCAGCGATGACCGTGCCCCTCTGGCCAGCCTCGACGACACCGATCTGCTAGGGAGCCTGGGCGTAGTGGACGGCGAGAACCGATTGCTCTTTGCCGGTGAAGCTCTGTTCTGCGACCGCGATGACGGCCGCCCATGGGTGGTGTATCAGTACCGACCTTCCCCAGCCAGCGAGGCCACCGCAGTGGAGCGCCTCGCCGGTCCTCTCGTGACAGTGCTCGACCGGCTCACCGAACTAGTGTGGGCGCGCCGTCACACCACACCCCTCACGCTCCCCGACGGCAGTCAGATCGAACTCGCTAATTTCCCGCGTGAGGCGGTCCGCGAGGCTGCAGCCAACGCGCTGCTGCACCGTGAACTGCAGATCGACCGCCCAGTCCATGTCGAGCACTCCCCCAATGCGCTCGTCGTCGAGTCTCCGGGGCGCCTTGTCAGCGGAATCACTGAGAACAACATCCTCACTCATCCCTCCAAGCCGAGGAACCCGTGCCTTTTCCAGGCCGCTCGAAAACTGCGGATGGCCGAGGAGACCGGGCGCGGCATAGATCGTATCTACCGGGAACTGATCCGTTCGGGCCGTGACGCTCCGACGATATCCCAGACGGCGGACACCACCCGCGTTGCATTCACCGGCGGGGCACCAAGAACGCAGGTCGTCCGCTTCATCACGCAGCTAGATCCTGCCGAACGCGACGATGTCGAAACTCTGCTAGTTGTCGTGACGCTCCTGCGCTCGCGCACTATCACCGAATCAAAACTGGCGCCGATTATCCAAAAGCCCCGATCAGAAGCCGGAGCAGTGCTTGACAGGCTCGCCTCGGACAAAGTGGGCCTTCTCGAAGCCACGCTCGAGTCGAGGTCCCGGCGGAAACCGACCTACCGGTTCCGCGCCCAGCCATTGCGTTCGCTCGGCAGCGCCGTCATCTACCAAAGGCCTAGCCTCCAAGACACCGACCGCAAGGTGACGGCTCACGTGAAGGACTACGGCCGCATCAACAACCGCACGATCCAAGACATGTTCGACGTGGATGTGTACCGAGCCAGTGCTCTGCTGCGAGACCTCCAGGAACGAGGTGTCCTGGTCAAGACCACCGCGCAACAGCGGGGGCCAGGCGTGGAGTACGGTCCCGGACCGAAGTTCCCGTCGCGCAAGCGCAAGCCGCGAGACTAGCTGTCAGTCCAAACAGCATTCGCTGCCTTACCGACAACGCCGAAGGGGGCAGTGCCGGTCCGATTCCCCGATCAGGTGATCGTTGACTACTCTCGGGTGCCGCGACCGCGCCGACAACGGCACGACCACAGGGGGAACGACATGGGAGCATTCGAGGAGATCCGCAGCCGGGTGGAAGCCGACGGCGTGGAGTTCATCTACGCCATGTTCGTGGAGATGCACGGCAAGCCGTGCGCCAAACTCGTGCCCGTCGGCGCCCTTGAGGGCCTGATGAGCGACGGTGCCGGGTTCGCCGGGTTCGCGGCCGGCCCGATAGGCCAAGACCCGTCCAGCCCTGACATTCTCGCCCTGCCCGACCCGGCGTCGTACACGCAGCTTCCGTGGCAGCCCAACGTGGCCGCCATGCAGTGCGACCCGACGGTGGAGGGCGAGCTGTGGCCGTACGCGCCGAGGGTGATCCTTCGCCGGGCGCTGGACGCCGCCGCCGAGCGCAACCTCGTGCTCAAGTGCGGCGTGGAGGCCGAGTACTCGCTGGTGGTGCGCCGCGACGACGGCTCCATCGCGGTGGCCGACGACCGCGACAACATGCCACTGCCCTGCTACGACGCCAAGGGCCTCACCCGGATGCTGCCCCATTTGACCGCGGTGTCCAAGAACCTCGACGCCATGGGATGGGGCAACTACGCCAACGACCACGAGGACGCCAACGGACAGTACGAGCAGAACTGGCAGTACTCCGATGCCCTCACCACCGCCGACCGGCTGATCCTGTTCCGGCTGATGGTGCACACCCTGGCCCAGCGCGACGGCCGCTACGCCACGTTCATGCCCAAGCCCTTCGCCGACAAGACCGGCAACGGCCTGCACACCCACCTGAGCCTGTGGACCGCGGACACCGACGAGCCGCTGTTCATCGGGGGAGGGGCCGGCGGGGCGGACACCAAGGGACTGGGTCTGAGCGACACCGCCTACAAGTTCACCGCCGGCATCATCAAACACGCCTCGTCCCTGGTGGCCGTGCTGTGCCCGATTGTGAACTCCTACAAGCGCATGGGTGTCGGCGCACCCACCTCGGGGGCCACATGGGCGCCGGCCTACGCGGTCTACGGGGGCAACAACCGCACCCAGATGATCCGCGTGCCCGAGCCCGACCGGATCGAGATCCGCCTGGGCGACGGCGCGGCCAACCCGTACCTGATGTTCGCGGCCATGCTGGCATGCGGCCTCGACGGCCTCGACAACGACATCGACCCCGGCGAGCCCAACATGGACAACCTGTTCACGCTGTCAGCCGAGCGGGTGGCGGCCAAGGGCATCAAGGCCCTGCCGCCGACGCTGCTGCACGCCGCCGACCAACTCTCGTCCTGCGATGTGATCGGCCGAGGCCTGGGCGACACCGCCGAGGGGCCCTACCGCGACTATTACGTGAAGGTCAAGCGCGAGGAGTTCCTGGCCCACCACCACGAGGTCACCCCGTCGGAGGTCAACCAGTACCTCACGCTGTTCTGACGCCGAACAGCCCCGCCGGGGGTCCGTAGACTCACGATCTATGGCTGACGGCGCGCCGCTGCGCATCTGGCGGGGGGCCGTGCTCGACGATTGGATCGACTACAACGGCCACATGAGCGAGGGCTTCTACGGCGTCGTGTTCGGCATGGCCAGCGACGAGTACCTGACCCGCATGGGGTTCGACGAGCACTACCGCACCACGACGGGCGGATCGTTCTACACGGTGGAGACCCACATCGTCTTCGTCGACGAGCTGGACCCGGACGCGGCGCTGGCGGTGGACACAACCGTGGCCGGCGCCGACCCCAAGCGGGTGCACCTGTTCCACGAGTTGCGCCGGGCCGGCGACGAGGCGCTGGCAGCCACCCAGGAGTCGATGATGCTGCACGTCGACACCAACATCGACCGGGTGGCCCCCATGGGCGCCGACCTGTACGCCGTGTTGCGGGCTGACGCCGGCGCCCATGCCGGTCTGCTGCCTGAGGGCACGACCGGCCGGGCCATCCGAGCCGTCGGCGCCTGAACCGAACGCCCTTTCCCGAACGATGACGTACCGGGCAATCGAGCGGCACCCGGTGGAACGATGACGTACCGGGCGACCGAGCGGCACCCGGTGGGCCTGTGACACCCCGGGCGACCGAGCGGCACCCGCTGGGGCTGGTCAGCGCCTTCAGCGCCGTGGCGTGCTGGGGGGCGGGCAACATCATGGTGCGCGAGGCCGGACTGGACGCCATCCCCCTCGCGCTCTGGCGACTCCTGTTGGCGGTGCTCGTGTATACGGCGATCCTGCTCGGCCGGCGCCGACGGATCACATGGCCGCAGTTTCGGACCTGCGTCCCACCGGGGCTCGCCGTGGGCGCGTGGACCATCGTGTTCTACGAAGCGCTCAAGTCGACCACGATCGCCAACGCCACCATGATCGGCGCGCTGCTGCCAATGGTCCTGTTCGCGGTGGCCGCCCGACGCTTCGGCGAGCCCATCTCGGGGTGGCTGGTAGGCCTGGCCGCGGCCGCTCTGGCCGGCACCGCGCTCGTCCTCTACGGATCGGTGTCGGTCCCCACCTGGAGTGCCCGCGGCGATGCCCTGGCCGGGCTGGCCCTGGCGCTGTTCGCGGTCTACTTCGTGCTGGCCAAAGAAGCCCGCCAGAAGGTGGGAGCGTTGGAGTTCCAGACCGCCATGTGGGTGGTGGGACTAGTCGTGGTCGTACCGGCCGCGGCTGCCAGCGGTGATCTGTTCGTGCCGACCTTCAACGACTTGGTCTGGGTCGCCGCTCTGCTGGCGGTGCCGGGAACCGGCCACCTCTTGATGAACTGGGCCCTCCGCCACGTGCAGCTCACACTGGCGTCCATGGCAAAGCTGGGCGCACCTCCCCTATCGATGATCGGAGCCGCCATCTTCGTGGACGAGCCGATCAGGGCCACCCAAGCCATCGGCAGCGCGGTCGTTCTGGCTGTGCTGGTCGCGGTGATCGGTCGCGACCTCCAGCTGCACGCCCGCGACACAGCCGGCCTCCCATGAGGGCAGCTCAGCGCCTCGCGAGATCCTCGTTGACTGCTCAGCGCCTTGCGAGATCCTCGTTGACTGTCGCCCATCCGCTCGGCCGCTTAGCATGACCGGCATGGCTCGGCTCCAGCTGATCGGCGGCGGCAAGATGGGTGAGGCGCTGCTGGTGGGGCTCGTGACCAGCGGCTTGGCCAAGCCAGCCGACCTGCACGTGACCGAGCCCGACCCGGCGCGGCAAAAGGCCGTCGCGGCCGCCGTGCCGGGGGTGTCAGTGTCCAGCAAACCCGTCGGTGGCACCGACGCAGTGATCGCGGTTAAGCCCGACGTGGTGGCCGATGTGCTCCCGGCGCTCGCGTCGGTCGGAGTGAACAGGGTGCTGTCGATCGCGGCGGGGATCCGCACCAACGCGATCGAGGCCGAGCTGCCGGCGGGAACCCCAGTGGTGCGGGCCATGCCCAACACGCCGGCGCTAGTCGGCAAGGGCGCGGCCGCCATCGCGCCCGGATCGGCGGCGTCGCCCGAGGATCTCGACTGGGCTCGCAGGATCCTCGAAGCGGTGGGGACGGTCGCGGTGGTGAGCGAGGCCGACCTCGACGCGGTTACCGGCCTATCGGGCAGCGGTCCCGCCTACCTCTTTCGGCTGGCCGAGGCCCTACGAGCCGCAGGGACAGCCCAGGGCCTCGACTCCGCAACCGCCGATGCCCTCACCCGCCAGACCCTGCTGGGGGCCGCGACCCTGCTGGCCGAGTCCGGCGAGGACCCCGGCCGCCTGCGCGAGAATGTCACCTCCCCCGGCGGCACCACCGCGGCGGGCCTCGCCGTGCTCGACGACGCCGACTTCATGGGCCTGATCGACCGGGTGGTGGACGCGGCCACCAAGCGCTCCCGCGAGCTGGGCCAGTGACGGCCGCGGCTGCCGCCGGCCGGGACGGCGGCTACGACACGATCTCGTTCCTGTCGGACTACGGCCACAACGACGAGTTCGTCGGGGTGGTGCACTCGGTGATCGCCTCGATCGCGCCCCATGTGCGGGTGGTGGACGTGACCCACGGCATCGCGCCGTGCGACGTGCGGGCTGGCGGCCTGGCTCTGGCCAGGGCCGCCCAGTACCTGCTTCCCGGCGTGGTCCTCGCGGTGGTGGATCCCGGCGTGGGCACCGACCGGCGGCCGGTGGCGGTCGAGGTCGGCGACGGTGCCTCCGTCCTGGTCGGGCCGGACAACGGTCTGCTGGCCCCGGCGGTGGCGCTCGTCGGCGGCACCAGCCGGGCGGTGCAGCTCGCCAACCCCGACTACCGGCTCGACGCCCAAGCCGAACTGGGAAGGACCTTCGACGGCCGTGACGTGTTCGGCCCCGCGGCCGCCCACCTCTGCTGCGGGGTGCCTCTCAGCGCCCTGGGGCCGGCCATCAACCCGGCCACGCTGACGCCCGGAATGCTCCCGGTGAGCCACCGCGACGGCGACGACCTAGTGGCCGAGGTTCTGTGGATCGACCGTTTCGGCAACTGCCAGCTCAACCTCGATCCTGGCGACCTCGAGGAGCTGGCTCCGGCCGGAGCGCCGCTGCAGATCGCGGCCGGCAACGACCTCCGCACCGCCGAACGGGTCGGCGCCTACGCGGAGGTGTCAGCGGGGCGGGTGGGCCTGATCACCGATTCGAGCGGACTCGTGTCGCTGGCGATGCCGAGACGGTCCGCGGCCGACGATCTGGGCCTTCACGAGGGCGCCGAGGTGCGGCTCACGACCGCGGCCACCGGACGCCTGGCCGGTGCTGGAAGCACGGCCACGCCGGTGGGCTTGGGACGCCGTGCGGCGGCGCCGGCAAGACACGACACCGGAGGCGGATCATGAGGCCGGGAACCGCCATCGTCATCGTGGCGCTGCTCGCGATCATCGTGGTGGCCGGGGCGTTGCAGCTCTTCTTCCTGGCCCGCTGACAACCAACCAACCCCGCCCGTCGGCCGGCGGGCGGCGATAACATCTCACGCAATGTCGCTCGTAGTTGTCGGGTGCAATCACCGGTCTACGCCGCTCGATCTGCTCGAGCGAATGACGGTCGCGCCCGCCGACCTCCCCAAGGCGCTCCACGACCTTGCGTCGGCCGAGCACCTCAGCGAGGCGGTGCTGCTGTCCACCTGCAACCGCATCGAGGTCTACGCCTACGCCGAGCGGTTCCACGGCGGCTACGCCGACATCCGCGAGCTGCTCGCCCGGCATTCGGGACTCCCGCCCGAGACCGTCGCCGACGAGCTGTACTCCCACCACGACGCCGACGCGGTGCAGCACCTGTTCAGCGTCGCGGCCGGGCTCGACTCGGTGGTGGTGGGCGAGCACGAGATCCTGGGCCAGGTACGAGATGCCTGGCAGGCCGCACGGGACGAGGGCACCGTGGGCGCGGTGCTCGAGCCGCTGTTCCGCCGAGCCGTGGTGGCCGGCAAGAAGGTCAGGGCCACCACCGGCATCTCACACGGAATCGCATCGCTGTCCCATGCCGCGGTGGCGCTGGCCAAGGAGCGCCTCGGCACCCTCGCAGGCCGGCGGGTGCTGGTACTCGGCGCCGGAGATGTGGCCACGGGCACCCTCAAGTCGCTGGCCAACGTCGGCGCGACTGACATCGCGGTGGCCAACCGCACGCCGGAGCGGGCCAAGGCGGCCGCAGCGTCCTGCGGCGGGCGAGTGGTGGCTCTCGACAAGGTGGAGCCGGCCCTGGTAGCCGCCGACGTGGTCATCACCACCACCGGCGCCACCGACATAGTGCTCGAGCACAGCGACATCGACGAAGTGATGACCCGGCGGGGCGGAGCGGAGCTGTTGATCGTCGATGTGGCCGTTCCCCGCGACGTCGACCCGGCCGTTCGGGGACTGCCCGGCGTGATCCTGCTCGACATGGACGACCTGGGCGACTTCGTCCGGCAGGGCCGGGCCGGCCGGGAGCAGGAGATCGACTCGGTGCGGGCCATCGTTCGCGGCGAAGTCGAGCACTATCTGATTGAAGCATCGGCCCGGGAAGTCGCACCCTTGATCGCGGCGCTGCGAGCCCGCGCCCAGCAGGTCACCACCGCCGAGCTGGACCGCCACGCCTCACGTCTCGCCGGTCTCTCGGCGGCTCAGCGCGTCGCGGTGGAGTCGCTTCTGCGCGGCGTGGTGAACAAGCTGCTCCACGAGCCGACGGTGAGGCTCAAGGACGCGGCCGGCCACGCACGGGGCGACCGCCTAGCCGAAGCGCTGCGCGACCTGTTCGACCTCTAGGGGCCGCGCCGATGGGTCCCTGCCCTCGCTGTGCAGCATTCTGTTTCCCGCTCTTGTTCGCTGCGCTCACGGGCCGCTCGGGCCACGGCCTCGCGCAGGATCTCGAAGTGCTGGTGAGACTGCGTCCCATCCGCTCGGCCTCTTAGGCAACCGGCATCGTGACCGCCGTGGTGTTGCGGGCCGCCACCCGGGCCAGTGCTCTGGCTCGCTGCCAGACCGGCATCGTGGCCGGGTTGCTGGCCCAGGCTTGCGGGGTTGCGACGGAGCCGGTGGCCGTATCCACCACGGGAGACCGGCAGGCCGACACCCCCATTCACGAGATGGGGGGCAAGGGCGTCTTCGTGAAGGAGGTGCAGGCCGCGGTGCTCGACGGCAGGGCCGACATTGCCGTGCACTCGGCCAAGGACCTGCCATCGTCGACACACGAGGGCCTGGTCCTGGCCGCCGTGCCGAGGCGCGGCGATCCCCGCGATGCCCTGGTGGGCTGCCGGCTGGCCGAGCTGCCTGCCGGCGCGACCGTGGCCACCGGCTCGGTGAGACGCAAGGCCCAGCTCGCCGGGCTGCGGCCCGATCTGACCTTCGCCGAGCTGCGGGGCAATATCGCCACCCGGCTCGACAAGGCAGCCGCCTTCGACGCCATCGTCATGGCCGCGGTGGCCCTGCACCGGCTGGGGCTCGAGCCCGAGGTTCTCGACGTGCTCGAGCCGGACGTCTTGGTGCCCCAGGTCGGCCAAGGGGCCATCGCCGTGGAATGCCGGGCCGGCGATCGGGAGACTATGAAGATGCTGTCTGCCATCGAGCACCAGGCGAGCCGTCGAGCCGTCGACGCGGAGCGAGCGTTCCTGGCCGAGCTGGGAGGCGACTGCAACCTGCCCGCGGGGGCTCACGCCACGGACGCCCCCGGCGGCGGCTTGGAGCTGACGGGCTTGCTGTCGTCGATCGACGGTCGGAGGCTGATCCGCGACACCCGCCGCGGCCGCGATCCCAAGATGCTCGGCCGAGCAGTCGCCCGGCACCTGTTGGACGACTGTGGCGGCCGAGAACTGCTGGGGCCCCGATGAGCCCGCCGCCACTGGGAACCCCCCGATGAACCCGCCGAGGGTTCGGCCACATTCGCCCAAGCCGCTGTCCGGGTTGAGGATCGTGGTCTGCCGGCCCCGCGAGCAGGCCAAGCCCCTGGCCGATGGTCTGACCGCGGCCGGCGCCGAGGTGGTCAGCGCTCCGGTGATCGCCAGCACCGACCCCGCCGACGGCGGCGACGCGCTGCGAGATGCCCTGGGGCGGCTGCAGCGGGGCGACTGGCTGATGGTCACAAGCCCGAACGGTGCGGCCAAGGCGGCGGCCGTCGGGAAGCTGCCCGATGGTGTCAACGTCGCGGCCATCGGACCGGGCACTGCGGAGCGGGCCATCGCGGCCGTGCTGACGGTGCGCCTGGTGCCCGACCGTTCGATTGCCGAGGACCTGCTGCAAGCC
>JAKZWH010000021.1:0-2901 GCA_047515615.1 Acidimicrobiales bacterium
CGGCATCACCCCGACTGCGCCTCCCAAGACGGTCGAAGACGCCAGGAAGCAACTCGCCGGCGGCAGCTACGGTACGCCGACCGTCTAGGCCCTCGCTCTGCTGCTATGACCGGCCAGGGTCTCGAAGACTTCCTCCGCGACTACGAGGCCGCGCATCCGGCCGACGTCTACACCGTCGATCGCACGGTCTCGCTGGACCAGGACATCACTGCGGTCGTGTGGGAGTTGGCCGAGCGAGGTCAACATCCGCTGCTTCGCTTCCGGTGCGTGGAGGGCGCTGACCGCGAAGTCGTCACCAACCTCTTTGCCTCTCGCGTGCGCATCGAGCGCATGCTGGGCGCCCGCCCGGGAGAGCTCCACGACCGCTACCAGCATCTGGCCGCGGGCGCGGTGGACATGGCCGAGCTCGACGACGGACCGATCACCGATCGAGTCGACGTGGGCGACAGCATCGACCTGTACGAGCTGCCGCTGCTGACCCATTTCGCGACCGACCGCGGCCCCTACATAACCAGCGGCATCGTGGTGGCCGAGGATGCCGAAGGTGGCCGCGGCAACCTCAGCTACCACCGTTCGATCGTGGCCTCGCCGACCTCGCTCGGTACCAGCCTGCACTCCCGGGGCGATCTCTGGCGCCTCCTGCAGGATGCGGCTGCGTCCGGCAGGAGGCTTCCGGTGGCGATGGTCATCGGCGCCCATCCACTGTTTATGCTGGCCGCGTCGGCACGAGCCCCCTTCGACGTTGACGAGCGCGAGATCGCGGGAGGGCTCTTCGGCGCGCCCCTCGAGGTGGTGCGCACACCGAGGCACGGCCTGCGCGTCCCCGCGTCAGCCGAGGTCGTTCTCGAGGGCGAGATCGATCCCGCCGCCGACGAGGACGAAGGTCCATTCGGCGAGTTCTCCGGGTACTCGTCGGATCGCTCGACCCGCAACCGCATCGACGTTTGCACGGTGATGCAGCGCAACGGCGCGGTCTGGGTCGATGTGGTAGGCGGGAACTCCCACGAGCACCTCAACCTCGGGCGCGTGCCTCGCGAGGCAGAGATGATCGCGAAGCTCAAGGATCGCTTCCCCTCAGTGGTGGCGGTTCACTATCCCCGCTCGGGGACCCACTTCCACTGCTACGTGGCGGTCGAGCAGCGCCGGCCAGGGGAGGCCCGCCAGGCGCTGCTGGGCCTTCTCGGCTGGGATCCGTATCTCAAGACTGCGGTTGCCGTCGACGCGGATGTCGACATCACCAAGGACGAGGACGTGCTATGGGCGCTGGCCACACACTTTCAGCCCGACCAAGACATGATCGTGATCGCGGGGCTGCCCGGCAGCGCCCTCGACCCGTCCGCCGACAAGCGGGGGACGACGTCGCGGCTGGCGCTCGACGCGACGCGGGGGGAGAACTTCGACGCCCAGCGCATCGAGATATCGGAGTCTGCACGCATGATCGGGCGCGGGATCGCAATAGATCGCGCCGGTGAACCCAGCGACTAGAACCCAGCGACTAGAACGTGGACGTGGACCACACCCAGCTGGTGGGCCAGGCACCTCGTCAGGAGCCCGCCACGGCCGCATGAGAGTCCCCGCGACGCGACCCGATTGCACGCAGCATCGCCTTGATGGTTAGCACTCCCAGGAACAGGACAACTGTGGTCAGGGCCATGGTGGCCCCGGCCGCGGTGTCGTAGTGGTAGCTGGCCAGCAGTCCGACCACCGCAGAGACGGTCCCCAGGGCCGCAGCAGTGACCATGATGCGAGGCACACGTCGCACCAGCAGCACTGCGGTGGCCGGCGGGGCGATCAGGAAGGCGAACACCAGCAGGTTCCCCACGGCCTCGAACGACGCGATGATCGAGATGGCCAGCAGGACCAGCAGGACGCCGTGGGCGAGGCGGGGCCGGAGGCCGAGCACCTCGGCTTGGGCGTGGTCGAAGGTCATGACCAGGAAGGCCCGGTAGAACAGGGCCACCCCGCCCAGCGAGATCGCTGCCGCGATGGCCTGGCGGCGGAGGTCGCCTGCGTCGACTCCGGTGATGGAGCCGAACAGGAACCGGTTGAGGTCCCCGGTGTACGACCCCGACGAACTCGACATGATGGCCACGGCCAGGGCCAGGAATCCGACGAACAACACGCCTATCGACGTGTCTTCGGGAAGCGGCGAGTGGCTGCGGATCACGTTGATGCCCCACACCATCGCCATCGCCGCGATGAAGGCGCCGATGGTGGTGTCCACACCGAGGATGAACGCCAGCGCGATTCCGGGCAGCACGCCGTGGGCCAGCGCGTCGCCGAGGAAGCTCATGCCCCGCAGCACCACCCAGGTGCCCACGACCGAGGTGGTGAGCACAACCAGCAGGCCTGCGTAGAGGGCTCGCTGCATGAACACGTTGGACGTGAACGGGTCGATCCACCATGTGACCGGGTCGGTCAGGAACTCCATGTGGCGATGTTCTAGCCGGTTCAGCCGAGTGCGTCGACAATTAGGTCAGCGTTGGTGCTCAGGAACCCGAGGTAGGTCTCGGCGCTGCCGCCCGAGGGCCCCAGGCTGCCGGTGTACAGCGTGACCACCTCGACGTCGCCGACCCGGGAGGCCAGCGCCTTCACGTCGTCGACGGAGTGCAGGGTCTCGGCGAAGATGGCCTTGATTCCCTCGTGCTCGATGATCTCGGCTAGCTCCTCGAGCTGGGCGGGGTTGGTCTGCGCCATGCTGGACGGAGTCGGGATGACCGTGCCAATTAATTCGAATCCGTAGCGGTCGGCGAAGTACCCGAGCGCCTCATGGCTGGTGACCAGCTTGCGGCTCTCGGCGGGAAGCTGCTCGACCTTGATCGCGATCTCGGCGTCGACGGCTTCCAGTTCCGCCAGATAGCTGGCCAGGCAAGCGTCGATCGCGGCCGCGTCGAGACCCAC
>JAKZWH010000022.1:0-5508 GCA_047515615.1 Acidimicrobiales bacterium
TCCGCTGCCACTGGTCGGGATGGGCGGCCAGGGCCATGGCTCCGTGGCTGATGGCCGTGCGGGTGGTCTCGTTCCCGGCGAAGACCAGCAGATGGAACAGATGGCGGTACTCGTGGCGTGAGATGCGCCCGCCGTCGGCCTCGGCCTTGACCAGATGGGTGACGAGATCGCTGCGAGGCTCGGCCCGCCGCTGGACCCGCATCTCTTCGCCGTACTCGAACAGGGCGTGGCTGGCCGGGCTGTTGAAGGGCAGCAAGCGCAGTTCGGTGGTGTTGCCGAACGCGCCGGGCACCAGCGACTGGGTGTCGCTGGTGCCCTCCACCAGGTAGTTCGACAGCTCTACCAGGTACTCGGCGTCGGCGACGGGCACGCCCAGCATGGCGAGGATCACACGGATCGGCAGCGGCGCGGCCACCATGTCCACCCAGTCGCCGCCGCCCCGGGCCACGAAATCGTCGAGCAGCTCGACGGTGATGTCGCGCACCGCCTCCTCCCACCGGCGGATGTTCTTGGGGGTGAACGCACCCGCGACCAAGCGCCTCAGGCGGGTGTGGTCGGGAGTGTCGGTGTCGATGAGCGAACGGCGGGCCGCCAGCGCGTCGGCCTTGAGATCCCACAGGTTGGTGTGGCCGATCGCCGATGAGAAGACGGCCGGGTTTCGGGACACCGCCCTCACATCCGCGTGGCGGGTCACCGCCCAGAACCCGTCGTCACCGTAGGGATGCCAAGCCAGCCCCGGCATCCCCCGGATCTGCGCAAACCGCTCGTGTGGTATGCCGTCTAGGTAGAGGCGGGGGTCGGCGATCTCAGGGGCGATGCTCGCAGCGGTGACGGTGGTCAGGCTCATGGGCGGTGCTCCCTCAGCAGTGCTCGGTGGTCAGGCTCATGGGCGGTGCTCCAGGCTCAGCAGTGCTCGGCGAACCGGACCCGCTCCCAGTCGTTGACGGCTTCGGGATCGGGCGAGTTCTCGGTGGCGAGCGCGAGCTCGTGGTCGGCGGTGCACAGGTAGCTGGTGGAGAACTGGGTTCCCAGCATCGCCGCCAGCGCGGAGTCGCGGTAGGCCGCGATGGCGTCGGCCAGCGTCGCGGGCAAGGGAGCGCAATCGCCGGGGTTGGTGTACATATCGCCCTCGCTCATCGGCGGCGGCGACAGGCCACGCTCAAGCCCGTCGCAGCCGGCGGCCAACACCCCGGCGACCATCAGGTGGGGGTTGGAGTCGGCGCCCGCGGACCGGAACTCCACCCGGTTGGCCGGCGAGCCGGCCTCGGCGATGCAGCGGGCCAGCACGGTGCGGTTGTCGAGGCCCCAATGCACATGGGTGGGAGCGAAGGTGTAGGGCCTCACCCGCTTGGCCCCGTTGTCGGTGGGCGAGGCGAGCAGGCTGAGGCTTCGGGCGTGCTCGATCAGACCCCCGAGCCATTTCGACATGAGCTCGTTGGGGGCGCCGTCGGAGTCGGCGAAGGCGTTGGCTCCATCGACGTTGAGGCTGGTGTGGATGTGCAGCCCGGAGCCTGATTGATCGGCCCAGAGCTTCGGCATGAACGTGGCCCGCAACCCGTGGCGCACCGCCACCTGCTTGACGATGCTCTTGAACAGGACGGCCTCGTCGGCGGCGGTCATGGCATCGGCGTAGCAGACGTTGACCTCAATCAGTCCCGGCCCGTACTCGGCGTTGGAAGACTCCACGTCGAGCCCTGCGCCCAGCAGCCCGGCCCGCATCTGTTCGATGCACTCCTCAAGGGCTACCGCGTCGGTCAGCGACGAGTACTTGATGTGGCTCTGAACCGGGCTCCAGTCGGGATGGCAAAGGTAGAACTCGAACTCGGTGGCCGCGATCGGCTCGACTCCGTGGCGGCGGCAGCGCTCGATCTGCTCAGCCAGCACCCGCCGGGGGGCCAGCGGGTGCGGCCCGCCGTGCTCGTCGAGCACTTCGGTGAAGACGACGGCGTACCCGGGACGGTGGGTGAAGACCCGCCCGGTGGCGAGGTCGGGCACCAGCCGGCAATCGAGATAGCCGGTGTCCATGTTGATGTAGGGGTTGTCGGTCAGGTCGTCTTGCGCGTCCATGACGTAGATGGCGTCCGCGATGGCGACGCCGCTTGTGGCCACCGTGTCGAAGAAGCGCTGGACGGGCACCCGCTTGCCTCGGAGATGGCCCTGAGTGTCGGGAGTGGCCACCTCCACGGTGTGCACACCGGCCGCGGCGCACCTCTCCTGGAATCCTCCGGCCGCTTCAATGTCGGTCATCGATGCTCCTAGGGTTGATTGGCGTTGGGTTGGTCCGAGCACGGTCAGGCGACAGTCAGCACGATCCGTCCCTTGACCTCGCCCGCTCGAAGCCGGTCGTGGGCGGTCTGGGCGTCGGTGAGGGGCAGCGTCTCCACCGGGTTGAGGATCGAGGGCTCCCGTCCGGCCAATTCCAGCAGCTCGTCGAGTTGGGCCCGGCTGCCCCAGACGCTGGACATGAAGCGGGCCTCATGGGGCACCGCTCCGAATCCGAATCCGATGCGCCCGCCGTAGAGGCCCACCACCGCCACGAGCCCGCGCCTGGCGACCGCGCCCGCGGCGGTCGTCAAGGTGGCCTCGCTGCCGATGAAGTCGACCACGAAGTCGAAGCTGGGTAGCTCATCGTCGGGGCCGTAGGCGTTGTCCGCGCCTCGCTCCAGAGCGGTGGCCCGCTTGGCCGCCGAGAGGTCGAGGGCGCCGACGTCGGCGTCGGTGAGCAGCCGCAGGTAGCGGATGGCGTACTGGCCGAGGCCGCCGGCACCGATGACCAGCGCCCGGCGGCGCCGGCCCGGCCGCCTCAGCGTCTCGAGTCCCTGGGTCACAGCCCGGTAGGCGGTGAGTCCCCCGCAGGCGAGCGGAGCGCAGGCGACGGGGTCAAGGGCACCGATGGGCGCCAGGTAGGCGATGTCGGGGACGCGCATCTTCTCGGCGTAGCCGCCGTCGGCGAAGATGCCCGCCTCCCTGGCGTCGACGCAGATCATCTCGACGCCCTCAGCGCAGAACTCGCATGTGCGACAGCCCCACGGCGCGTACACCATCACCGGACCCAGGCGCGGGTGCACGCCGGCGACCTCGTGTCCGAGGATCAGCGGCAGGGGGCTGGGTATCTCCCCATCGACGACATGGAGGTCGGAGTGGCACACACCGCACGCGGTGACGTCGATGACCTCGTCGGATCCGTCGGGGTCGGGATGGTCGGGGGCGAAGCGGAGCTCGGCACCGAATGCATCCAGCACGACGGCTCTCATGGCGACCTCACCTCAGTAGCTCTTGGGCAGGCCCAGGCACTTCTGGGCGATGAAGGCGAGAACGAGGTTGTTGTTGACGGGAGCCACCTGGTACAGGCGGGTCTCTCGCAGCTTGCGCTCAATGTCGTACTCGACCGCGAAGCCGAAGCCGCCGTGGGTGTCGAGCGCGGCATTGCCGGCCTCCCAGGATGCTTCTGAGGCCAGCATCTTGGCCATGTTCGCCTCCGCGCCGCACGGCTGGCCCAGGTCGAACAGCTCGGCGGCCTTCCAGCGCATCAGGTCGGCCGCCTCTAGGTGCGCGTAGGACTTGGCCAGGGGGAACTGCACTCCCTGGTTCATCCCGATGGGGCGCCCGAACACCTGCCTGGAGCGCGCGTACTCGCTGGCGCGGTCCAGGAAGAAGCGACCGTCCCCGATGCACTCGGCCGCGATCAGGATCCGCTCGGCGTTCATCCCGTCGAGAATGTGGGAGAACCCCATGCCCTCGGTGCCAACCAGGGCGTCGGGGCCGATCACCACGTCGTCGAAGAACACCTCGGTGGTGTTGTGGTTCATCATCGTCGGGATCGGGTTGATGGTCAGCCCCGGCACCAGCTCTCCATCGTCGTCCCGCAGCTCGAGGATGAACACCGAGAGGCCCAACGTGCGGCCAGCGCCCTCATCGGGGGGCGCGGTTCGCGCCAGCAGGATCATCAGGTCGGAATGCAGGGCACGCGAGGTCCAGATCTTCTGTCCGTTGATGCGCCACGAATTCCCGTCCCGCTCGGCGCGGGTGCGAATGGCGGTGGTCTCCGAACCGGCCGCCGGCTCCGTCACGCCGAAGGCTTGGAGACGCAGCCGACCGTCGGCAATCTTGGGCAGGTAGCGCTGCTTCTGGGCGGGCGAGCCGTGCCGCAGCAGGGTGCCCATCACATACATCTGGGCGTGGCACGCGCTGGGGTTGCCGCCACTGGCCGAGATCTCCTCGAGAATGACCGAAGCGCCGGCGAGGCTCAGCCCCCCGCCGCCGTACTCCTGAGGGATCAGCGCCCCGAGCCAGCCTTGGGCGGTCAGCTCGGCGACGAAGTCGTGGGGATAGCGGTCGGGCTCGAGGTCGCGCCAGTAAGCGTTGCCGTACCGGTCGCACAGGCGGCGCACCTCGGTGCGGATCATCTCAAAGTCCTCAGCCGTCTCGGCCTCCGGCGCCGCCAGGGTCGCAGGACCGGTGAGAGTCACGGCTGCGCCGCGCCAGCCGCGGCCGTTCTAGCCGGTGCAGAGTCGGACCCGCTCACGAGCGTTCCTCATCCCAGTATCCGTGGCGCTGCAAGAACTCAGCGGCGGCAAGGCCGCTCTGATGCAGGTGCTCCTCCATGGCTTCGCGGGCGCCGTCGGGGTCGCGCTCGGAGATGGCCTGGAGGATGGCGGCGTGGTGCTGAACGGCCTGCGAGTCCCAGCCGTCGATGAACTCGTAGTAGCGGGCCGGAACCGACCGCACGAGGTGTCGCAGCAGCCATCGTGTCCGGCGGGGCGCGGCCGAATTGATCACCCGGTGGAAGGCGTTGTTCAGGGCCGAGAGGTCCTCGCCGGTGTCGCGTTCAAACCGTTCGTGGATGGCCGCGAGCTGGGCGATCTCATCGTCCTTGAGTGAGACGGCGGCCATAGCGGCCACCCGTCCGGAGACCATGCCGAACAGTTCGTAGTGGTCGACGATGTCCTCGGGGGTCAGATCGGCGACAGAGGCGCCGCGGCGGGGCGTCATCTCCACGAGGCCCTCGCGGCTGAGGATTACCAGCGCTTCCCGCACGGGGCTCCGGCTCACGTCGAGCGCCTGGGCGATCGCGTCCTGGTCGATTCTTGCCCCTGGTTTGAGGGATCCGGCCAAGATGAGGTCGCGTACGTAGGTGACGACCTCGTCAGCCAGGCTCCCCCGCGGGCGCCGCTCTGGATCGACGGCGGGATAATCCACGGTCATGGGTGTTGCTCCCCCTGCTGCGCGGCTCCACCCAGGTAGGCGGCCTGCACCGCCGGGTCGGCCTGCACCTCGGCTGGGGTGCCGCTGGCGATGACGCGGCCCTGGTCCAGGCAGTAAACGCGATCGCAGATCCCGGTGATGAAGTTGAGGTCGTGGTCGATCACCAGCACTCCGGCGCCGACCGCGGCGGCCATGCGCCGGACGCTCTCGACCATGGCGAGCGACTCGGAGTCGCTCATGCCGCTGGTCGGCTCGTCCAGCAGCAGGAAGGCGGGCGCGGCGGCGGTGGCGCGGGCCAGTTCC
>JAKZWH010000023.1:0-3896 GCA_047515615.1 Acidimicrobiales bacterium
CCGTCGGCGGGCCGGCGCTGAGGGAGCTGACCTTCCATCAGCGGGCCTCCATCCTGAGAAACGTCGCCAAGTTGCTGCTGGGCGACGACGCCAAGGAACCGCTCTACAACCTTTCGCACTGCACCGGAGCCACCCGCGGCGACTCGTGGATCGACATCGATGGCGGCGCCGGCGTGCTGCTGTCCTACGCCGGCAAGGCCCGCCGCGAGCTGCCCAACTCCACCGTCGCGGTCGACGGCGCCACCGAGGCGCTGTCGCGGGACGACTCCTTCTCGGCCGTGCACATCCTCACCGCCCGCAAAGGCGTGGAGGTGCAGATCAACGCCTTCAACTTCCCGGTGTGGGGAATGCTCGAGAAGCTGGCCCCCGCCTTCATCGCCGGCGTGCCCTCCATTGTGAAGCCGGCGTCGCCAACCGCCTACCTTGCCGAGGCCGCGGTGCGGCTCATCATCGGTTCCGGCCTGATGCCCGAGGGCTCGCTGCAGCTGGCGTGCGCGTCGTCCGATCAGCTCGACGGCCTGCTCCACAGGCTCGACGGGCAGGACAGCATCGCCTTCACCGGCTCAGCCGCGACCGCCCATGTGCTGCGGGCGCGCCCCGGTGTGCTGGAGCGTGCCGTGCGGTTCAACGCCGAGGCCGACTCGCTCAACGCCGCCGTGCTGGCTCCCTGCGCCGTCCCCGGCACGCCCGAGTTCGACCTGTTCGCGGCGGAGATCGTCAAGGAGATGACCGTCAAGGCGGGCCAGAAGTGCACCGCCATCCGCAGGGCGCTGGTGCCCGCCGAGCACCTCGGAGCCGCGGCCGAAGCCCTGGCCGCCGCGCTGGCCGAGGTGAGGGTGGGAGACCCCCGCGACCCGGGCACCGGCATGGGCGCCCTCGTCGGCCTCGCTCAGCGCGACGAGGTCGCCGCCTCAGTCGCGGCCCTGCGTCAAGCCGCCCGCCCCGTGGTCGACTCCTGCGACCTCTCCGGCGTCGACACCGCGGCCGGGGCGTTCATGGCGCCCACCCTGCTGCAGGCCACCGACCCCCGCTCCGAGGCCGTCCACACCACTGAGGCCTTCGGGCCGGTCTCGACCCTCGTGCCCTACCGCACCCTCGACGAGGCCGTGGAACTGGTCGCCGCCGGCGGGGGCAGCCTCGTGGCGTCTCTCTACGGCGCCGACCGCGATGAGATCGCTGCGCTCGCCGCCGGAATCGCCTCGCACCACGGCCGGATGCTGCTCGTGGACGCCTCGATGGCCGCGGCCAGCACCGGACACGGGTCGCCCCTGCCGCCGCTGGTGCACGGCGGGCCCGGCCGAGCCGGCGGCGGCCAGGAGATGGGCGGCATGCGGGGCGTGTTCGCCCACATGCAGCGCACCGCGGTGCAGGGTTCGCCCGACATGCTCACCGCCGTCACCGGCGAGCACATCGGCGGCTCCACAACCCAACAGCACAAGGGGCACCCGTTCAAGCTCACCTTCGACGACTTGGAGGTGGGCGACTCGATCACCACCGAGTCCCGCGCCGTCACCCGGGCCGACATCGCCGCCTTCGCGGAGAGCACCGGCGACAAGTTCTACGCCCACATGGACGAAGAGGCCGCGGCCCGCAGCCCGATCTTCAACGGCCTGGTGGCCCACGGCTACCTGGTGCTGTCGTTCGCGGCCGGGCTGTTCGTCTGGCCCGACGAGGGGCCGGTTCTGGCCAACTACGGCATCGACCGGCTGCGCCTTGCCAAGCCCACCTATCCCGGTGACGAGATCCATGTGGTGCTCACCTGCAAGCGCAAGACCCGACTCGACGGTCGCGGCTACGGAGAGGTGGCCTGGGACACCAAGGTCATCAACCAGCACGGCGAGGTCAACGCGGCCTACGACGTGCTGACCATGGTCGCCAATGCCCCCGGCATCAACGGAGCCCCGGCATGACCGGCCCGGCGCGCACGCGCCTTCTCCGGGAATTTGCGTACTTTTCTGGGACTATCCCAGAAAAACACTACGAAAGTGGTCGAACGGGCGGGCCTGATGGCTAGATCCTGGGCGACGATGGACGACTTCGAGGCCTTTCTCAACGATGGCGGCCTGGTCGAGGTCGACGACCACATGCCCGACCCATACCGGCGCGCCGTCTTCGGTTTCATCGAGCTGCACGCCAATAGCGAGTTGATGGGCGGCCTGACCGAGCGCGACTGGATCGCCAAGACCCCCGGACTTCGCCACAAGATGGCCGTGATCGCCAAGACCCAGGACGAGATCGGTCACAGCCACCTGCTCTACATGATCGCCGCCGACTTCGGTGTGAAGACCCGCACCGAGATGCTCGAGGACCTCTTCGCGGGCCGCAGCCGCTTCCACAATGTGTTCCACTACCGGGCCGTCACCTGGGGCGACCAGGTGGCGATCGCGTTCCTGGTGGACGCGGCGGCGCTGATCAGCCAGCAAGCGGTGTTCAAGAACTGCTCCTACGGCCCGTACAAGCGCATCCTGCGCCGCATCATCGCCGAGGAGGGGTTCCACATGCGCCTCGGCGAGGACCGCATGATGCGCATCGCCGAGGGCACCGCCCTGCAGCGCCAGATGTTCCAGGAGTCGCTGGACCGCTGGTTCTGGCCGGCGCTGCAGCTGTTCGGTCCCGACTCCGAACCGGGCGACGTGCTACTGCGCTGGCACATCAAATCCGAGCGCAACGAGGTGCTGCGCGATCGCTGGGTGCAAAAGTTCGTGCCCATGCTCCAGAACTACGGGTTCTCGATACCGGCGCCGGAGTTGCGCTGGGACGCGGAGGCACGGCGCTGGGACGTGGGGCCGATCGACTGGACGCCCCTGGAGCGCACGCTCGAGCACGGCGGACCAGACTCGGGCCGGCGGATCGCCGAGGCGGCGGACAACTGGGCCCGCACTGCGTGGGTGCGCTCGGCCATGAACAACGGCCGAGTGTCGGCGAACGGGAGCAGCCTGGCCGCGACCCCGGCGCAAGGCCGAGAACCCGCCGACGGTCGCGGGGGCTGACCGTGCACGTCTACGAGGTGTTCGTCAAGCGGGACGGCCGCGAGGAGTTCCGCCATGTGGGTGCGCTGGAGGCGGCCGACGACCAGTTGGCGACCGTGCTGGCCAGAGAGGTGTACCTTCGGCGGGCCGAGGGCGACCGCCTGTGGGTCGTGCGCCGCGACCACGTGATCGTCGCAGACGACGACTTCGTGGCCCCCAACGCGGACAAGCCGCACCGTCACCACGACGGCACGGCCGTCGCCGAACGGCGACAGGCCTCGAGGCGGGCGCCGCGTTGAGTCCCGCCGGAGTCCGGGACTTCCTGCTGGCCTTCGCCGACGACGAGCATCTGATGGGCCAGCAGCACACCGAGTGGATAGGCGTGGCCCCCTTCCTCGAGGAGGACTTGGCCTTCTCCAGCATCGGCCAGGACGAGCTTGGCCACGCGGCACTCCTGTACGAGCTGGTGCTCGAACTCGATGGCATCGAGATCACCGACGAGGCTGTGGACGAGTTGGCATACCGCCGAAGCGCCGACGATTACCGGTCCTGCCACCTCGTGGAGGCTTCAGTCCGCGACTGGGCCGAAGCGCTCGTGCGGCATTGGGTGTACGACACGTTCGAAGCAATGCGCTGGCAGCTAGTGGTCGACTCGTCGATCCCTCGCCTCCGCACGATCGCCCAGCGGGCCTTGCGGGAGGAGGCGTTCCACCGGATGCACGCCGACGCTCTGCTCGACCGGCTCCTGCCGGTTTCCGAAGCCCGCGGCCGCCTACTGGTCGCGCTCGAGAGCGTCGTGCCCCTGGTGCCGGGCCTGTGCGAGCCGCCCGCGGGCGAGGCTGCCGCCATAGCCGAGGGGGTGGCAGCCGGTTCTACGGCCGATTTCGCTGAGATGCTCGCCGGGGCCATCGTCGAGCGGTTCGGGCA
>JAKZWH010000024.1:0-29718 GCA_047515615.1 Acidimicrobiales bacterium
CACCGACTTCAAGGTCCGGGTGCTCGACACCCAGAAGGGAACGGGCGCGGTCACCCGGGTGCTGATCGACTCCACCGACCGCCGCCGGGTGTGGACCACCATCGGCGTGTCGGAGAATGTCATCGAAGCGTCCTGGCAGGCCCTGGCCGACTCGGTAGTCTTCGGCCTGCTCCACGCCGAGGACTGAGAGGCCGAGGCGGCGTCTCGCTGTCGCCTGCCGCCTAGGCTGCTGGCTCGTGGCAGCCCCATCCCACGTTCCCGCCACGGACAAGGCTCCGTCCATCTACCGGTCTCCGCCTCGGCGGGACGATCCCTGGGTGGCCGACCGGCCCGGCGAGGTTGTGGGCGGCGAGTCTCCGTCCGGCCCGGGCATGGGCCACCAGGGCCCCGACCAGGGCTACGCGCTCAAGCTGGCGCAGAGCTTCGCCGGCCAGCTGGCCGTGTCGCCCGCAGAGCGCGAGGACGACGCGCTCGCTGGATGCTGCGCGGTGGCGCTGCGCCGGGCTTCGATCTTCGGCCGTGCGCCGGTTGTGCATGACCTGCGCCTTGCGTTCGAGTTATTCGGCTTCTTGGATGACGCCGACGCTGAGTTGGTGTCCTGGCGTCGATCCGTGTTCGCAGGCGCCGCCGGCCACCACGGCTACCACGTCAAGCTGCGCCTAACCGAGCTGGTTCCTGAAGAGACGCTGCGCAGCACTCCGGCTGCGGTCGCCGAGGCCTGCTCCAAGAACTGGCGCGCCCCGCTAGGGCTCTAAACGACTCGTTCTAGCACCCGGTCTGTCGCCCAGCCGCGCGTCAGACCTTGACGACGAGCGTCTTCACGGCCTTGTCGGGCCACCCTTGGCGAGCCTTGTCCCAAGTCAGGGAAACGTACCGAGAAGGGAGGAGTTAGCCGGGAGATGAGTTCAGCGGGGAGCGCAGCGCGCTTCTAGACCCCCGCGCCCAGGGAGAATCCGATGGCCAGAATCAGTATCCATACGAGCGCATTCAGCGATGTGCCTACGATGGACAGTACGAAACCAGCCATCGCGAGGCGTCTGTACGGTGCGCCCTCTAGCTTGCTTCGGTTAAGGCCCTTGTGGGATAGGACGATTCCTACAATTCCAACGATTATCCCCAAATATGGTGTAATAAAGCTACAGATTCCGAGTACGAAGCCTGCAATTCCGTGACCGTTCGAGTTCGACGTGGGCCGTGGCCAATGCTCTGGCACCGCCGGCGGATCGTTTTGTGCCGAATGGGGCTGGGGCCAGGAGTCTGGCGGTGGTGGGGGAGGGGGAGGCTGATCGGTCATGTCGACATCCCGTGGTCGTCTTCCGGGTGGATGGGCGTCAGGCTGCCATCACGAGCAGGAACACCACGAAGATCAGGATCGTTGTTGGCACCAGCGCGATCGTAAGGCCGGCGATTGCTAGGCCCCGATGAGGCGCCTGACGCTTGGTTGCTCGAGAGATCCCGATTGCGGAAAACACTATTGCCAGCACCCAGAGGATGAAGTTCACGCCCGGAACCCAAAACAGCACAATTGCACAAAGCGCGCACACGAACCCTGTTATTGCCAGTCCGTTGCCAGCCGGAGCAGGGCTGCTAGTCGCGTCGGAAGCATTCGTCATGAGTCTCTCCTGTGGGGTAATTGATGTCGAACAGGGTCGAGCGATGTCGTCCAGATTGGTGATCGTGTCTCAACAGCCCCCAAGCGAACTCCACGACCAACGTTGTCGATAGTCGTGTCGGCAACCTGAGGCGATGGAGAACCTATCCGGTCTCGGTTCACCGTTCAACGTTGAGAGAAGCCCGCTGGCGTGGCGGCGAGGACGGCCCTGTCTGTCTCCAAGATGCATGACCGGCCGGCCGCCGCGGCTGGCCGCCGGTCAGCCTGCCTATGCTCGGCTGATGAGGACGCCCCGGGTCCGGTTCGCGCCTGCGCCGACAGGGTTCTTGCATGTGGGAAGTGCACGCACGGCCCTTTTCAACTGGCTGTTCGCCCGGCACCACGGCGGCGAGTTGGTGCTTCGGGTGGAGGACACCGACGCCTCGCTGAAGACCCAGGCCTACGTGGACGCCATCATCGAGCCGCTGCGATGGTTGGGCCTCGACTGGGACTCGGGCCCCTACTTCCAGTCCGAGCGCCGCGGCCTGCACTCTGCCGCCATCGAGCAGCTGGTGGCCGACGGCGCGGCCTACTACTGCGACCTGACTCGGGCCGAGATCGAACAGCGTTGCGCGGCGGCCGGACTTCCGGCCGGCTACCACGGCTGGTCCCGCGGCGGCGACGTGCCCGACGGCCCCGGCGTGGTTGTGCGATTCCGATGCCCCGACGACGGCACCACCGTCGTGGAGGACATCGTGCGGGGGCGGGTGAGTTTCCCGAACGAGTCGCTTGAGGACTTCGTGATCCGGCGGGGCGACGGATCGCCGACGTTTCACCTGGCCAACGCAGTGGACGACCACGACATGGGAATCACCCACGTGATCCGGGGCGAGGACCTGCTCAACACCACCCCTCGCGTGCAACTGATCTGGCAGGCCCTCGGCTGCGGCCCGCCGCCCGCGTACGCGCACCTGCCGCTGCTGGTCAACGCCAAGCGCCAGAAGCTGTCCAAGCGGCGCGATGACGTCGCCCTCGACGACTACCGCCGCCGGGGCTATCTGCCCGAGGCCATGGTCAACTACCTGACATTGCTGGGATGGGGACCGCCCGACGAGATGGAGATCCGCCCGCTGGACGAGATCGTCGCACTGTTCGATCTCGACGCAGTCAAGCCGGCCCCGGCGTTCTTCGACCCGGCCCGCCTCGACCACATCAACTCCTCCTATATCAAGGCGCTCACGCCCGAGCAGTTCGCGGACCGGGCCGAGCCGTTCCTGGGTGGTCCGGACGCTCCGTGGCCCCCCGAGCGTTACGACCGCGACAAGGTTCGGGTGCTTGCCGGTGAGATCCAGCAGCGGATCGTGAGGCTCGGCGAGGCCGCGGGATGGATCGACTGGATCCTGTGCCCCGAAGTCAGCTACGACGAGCGGGCCTGGAACAAGGCGATGGTCAAGGGTCGGGCCGCCGCGCAGGTGCTGGAGGCGGTGGAGGCCCGCCTGGCCGGCGACGACTTCACCTCGGCGGCGCGGCTCGAGTCCATCGTCATGAGCGTGGGCGACGAGCTCACCGAGAGCCTCGGGGCGCGGGTGCGGTCCCAGCCCCCGGTCAGGGTGGCCCTCACCGGCACCGATGCCGGATTGCCCCTCTGGGAGCCGATGCGCCTGTTGGGCCGAGAGGTCGCGCTGGCCCGCCTCCGCGCCGCCCGGGCCCGGCTCTAGCCCCCGGCCGACTCGCCTCCAGCCGAGATTTGGCTGATCTGTTCGTGCCTTTCAGTCCATGCGACACATTCTCGCTGACAGAACGGCCGAAGGGAGCGAGAGTGGCAAACGGCTCTCTTGGCTCTATGGTGGCTGTCTCCCGCGGTTCGGTCTTGGTGAAGCGGCCGCCGCGGACGCAGCCGCAACTGCGGATGGCGCTTCCCCGCGAGGACCACGACCCCGGGGAGTGCCACCATGCGGCGCCCATCCACATTCTGCAGATTCCGGGCGGGCCGACGACGGCGGGCCGCCTATCTGATCCTGCTGCCAGCAGTGGCGATGGCCCTGGCCGCGTCGATGCTGGCGGCTGAAGCCGGTGCCGAGTCCCACGATGGCGGGCGGCTCGTGTTCCGCCCGCCCGTCGATGCGCCCGTGGCCGACCCATTCCGCCCGCCGGAGGACCCCTACGGTCCCGGCAACCGCGGCATCGAGTACGACACCGAGCCCGGCAGCGTGGTGCGGGCCGCGGCGGCCGGCACAGTCGTGTTCTCCGGCGCGGTGGCCGGGTCCTTGTACGTGACTCTCGATCACGGCGGCGGGGTGCTCAGCACATACTCCTACCTTCAGCGCATCAGCGTGCGGGCCGGCGCCGACGTCGCCGGTGGCCAGGTGATCGCGATCGCCGGCGAGAGGTTGCACTTCAGCGTGCGGGTGGACGGCAGCTACGCCGATCCGGCGGGCTTCGTCGGGGTGCGGCGCGTCAGGGTGCGGCTGGTGCCGCTGGGGTCGTGGCGCCCTTACCGCTGACCCCGCAGGCCCAACCACCGCCCATGCCGCCTCCGCCCGGCCTCTCGGTACACTAGCGAGCCGGCCCTGGAGGGCCCGACGGCGCCGAATGGTGCCGCCGAATCATTTCGCAACCCGCGCCTTCACCCGGTCGCCTCGGCGTCCGGCGCGGGTCACGCAGAACCGGGAGAGCAAGACCAGAATGGCTGTCGTCACCATGAAGCAACTGCTGGAGGCCGGCGTCCAGTTCGGCCACCAGACCCGCCGGTGGAACCCGAAGATGAGGCGCTTCATCCACGGCGACAAGGCCGGCATCCACATCGTCGACCTCCGCCAGACGCTGGCCCATCTGGAGCGCGCCTACGTATTCGTGCGGGACCTGGTCGCCGACGGCGGCACTGTCCTGTTCATCGGAACCAAGAAGCAGGCGCAGGACTCCATCCAGTCCTACGCCGAGCGCTGCAACATGCCCTACGTGAACGAGCGCTGGCAGGGCGGGATGCTCACCAACTTCCACACCATCGCCAAGCGCATAGCCAAGATGAAGGAATACCAGCGGATGCGCGACTCGGGCGAGTTCGCCGCCATGCCGAAGAAGGAGGCGCTGCAGCTGGGACGGGAGCTGATCAAGCTCGAGCGCAACCTGGGCGGCATCCGCGACATGCGGGAGCCCCCGGGCGCGGTCTTCATTCTCGACACCAAGAAGGAGTACATCGCGGTCACCGAGGCCCGGAAGCTGCAAGTGCCCATCGTCGCCGTGGTGGACACGAACTGCGACCCCGATCTCGTGGACTACGCCATTCCCGGCAACGACGACGCCATCCGCTCCGGGCGGCTCATGGCCCGGGTGATCTCCGACGCGGTGCAGGAGGGCCGGTTCATACACTCGAAGCGGACCGAGGTTTCGAGCCCGGACCGCGATGTGTTCGTCAAGGCCGAGGTCGCCGAGCAGCAGGCCCGGGCCCGAGCCGAAGCCGCCGCCGAGGCCGCCGAGCGCGAGGCCCGCCTAGCCCGCGCCAAGTCCGATGCCGGTAAGGCCGCTGATGCCGCCGACGGCGACGCCGGCGGCGAGGCCAGCCCGGACGGCGACGACTCGTCGAATGGGGATGGGGAGGCGGAGGCGCCGTCCGCAGAGGCTGCGTCCGCAGAGGCCGGTGCCGATGTGGCCGTCGCGGCCGAGGAGGCCTGACAGTGTCGGTGAGCGCCCGGGATGTCAAGGCGCTGCGCGACGCCACCGGCGCCGGGATGATGGATGCCAAGAAGGCCCTGACGGCCGCCGACGGCGACATGGAGGCCGCACGGCAGATCCTGAGGGAGCAGGGTCTGGCCAAGGCGGACGCCCGCACCGGCCGCGACAACGAACAGGGCGCCGTCGCCATAGCCGCGAACGCCGAGACCGCCGCGGTGGTGCAGCTCAAGTGCGAGACCGACTTCTCGGCCAAGAACGAGAGCTTCACCTCGCTGGTTCAGGCCCTCGCCGAGTCGGTGCTGGACGCCGGAGTCGGCGCGGTCGATCGACACGCAGCCGAGATTGAGGACCTCAAGCTGATACTGAAGGAGAACATCCAGGTCGGTGTGGTCGAACGCCTGCAGGCTGCCGACGGCAACATCCTCGACTCCTACGTGCACCGCCAGGACGGACGAGGCGTGAATGCCGTCGTCGTGGAGGGGAGCGGCGTCGGTGCCGATGCTCTGCACCAAGTGGCGCTGCACATCGCCTTCGCCAAGCCGCAGTTCCTTGGTGCCGAAGAGATCGCGGCCAGTGAAGTCGAGCGAGAGCGGGCCTCTCTGCTGGAGATCACCAAGGCCGAGGGCAAGCCTGCCCAGGCGTGGGACAAGATCGTGGATGGCAGGATGCGGGGCTGGTACGCCGAGCGCGTCCTGCTCGAGCAGGGCCTTCACGGCGAGAAGACCACCGTAGGGAACAGCATCGGTGGCGGGTCGATCGTCCGGTTCGTGCAGGTCATGATCGGCGACTGACCGTGGACCGCCCCGCCGATGCCGCCGATCCAGCCGCACGGCGGCCGGCCCGCTGGGACCGGGTGCTGCTGAAGCTCTCCGGGGAGGCGTTCGCGGGGGGATCCGACGGAGGCATCGACGGCGACACGGTGCGGCGCATCGCGACCGGCATCGCCGAGGCGCGGGCCGCCTTCGACGTGGAGATCGCGGTCGTGGTCGGAGGCGGGAACCTCTGGCGGGGCACTCAGGGCGCGGGCGCGGGAATGGACCGGGCCCAGGCCGACTACATGGGGATGCTGGCCACGGTGATGAACGCCTTGGCCCTTCAGGACACCCTCGAGCAGCTGGGCCAGCCCACCCGGGTTCAGACCGCGATCCACATGGCGCAGATCGCTGAGCCCTACATCCGCCGTCGGGCCACTCGCCACCTCGAGAAGGGCCGGGTGGTCATCTTCGCCGGCGGCACCGGCAACCCGTTCTTCACCACCGACACCACGGCCGCGCTGCGAGCCGCCGAGGTTGAGGCCGAAGTGGTTCTCAAGGGCACCCACGGAGGTGTTGACGGCATCTACACGGCGAACCCCGATGTCGATCCCACCGCCACCCGGCTGCATCGGGTCACTTACCTCGAGGTCCTCAACCGCGGGCTGGCGGTGATGGACGCCACCGCGATCACGCTGTGTATGGACAACAGCCTCCCCATCGTGGTCTTCGATCTGATGAGGCCGGGCAACCTAGAATCCCTGCTTGAAGGCGCCGAGGTGGGTACGCTCGTTGCTCAGGAGGAGCCCGGCCCATGAGCGAGGAGCTGATCGGCATCGTGCTGGCCGACGCCGGCGAGTGCATGGACGAGGCTGTCGCCGCGGCCAAGCGCGAGTTCTCGACGGTGCGCACCGGCAGGGCCAATTCGGCCCTGCTGGAGCGGGTCCAGGTGGGGGCGTACGGAGTGAAGATGGCGATGCGGGAGCTCGCCAGCTTCGCCATCCCCGAGGCCAGCCAGCTCATCGTCACGCCCCACGATCCCGCCAACATCACAGCCGTCGAGCGGGCCATCCAGCAGGCCCAGTTGGGGTTGGTGCCCAGCAACGACGGTCGGGTCATCCGACTCTCGTTCCCACCGCTCACCGAGGAGCGCCGAAGGGATCTGGCCAGGCTCGTCGGTTCGATGGCGGAGGACTCCCGCACCCGGATCCGCGGCCTGCGCCGCCAGGCCCGCAAGGATCTCGAAGGTGTCGAGAAGGACGGCGGGGTGTCCGCCGACGTGGTGGCGCGCGCCGCCGAGACGCTCGATGGAATCACCCGCGCCCACGAGATGCAGATCGATCAAGCCTTGGCCAGCAAAGAGGAAGAACTGCTTGAGGTGTGAAGGCACCCATGGCCCAGGCCAAAGTGCATGACGAGCCGGAAGGAGCGATGGAGTGAGCGAGCAGGATAAACATGGAGAGCCCGACTCCGCAGGCAGAGACATGCTTGCCGACGACGCGGGCATCGTCGCGGGACGATCAGTTTTCGGCGACGACCCAGCCGAGCCCGACTGGGTCGAGCCCGGCGCCACGGGGTTGATGCCGATGACGGCACCGGAGCCGAGGCTGCAGGAGGCCGACCCCGAGGAGCTGGGAGTCTGGACCGATCACACCACTGCTCCCCAGTGGGACGAGCCCGAGGACGCGCTGCCCCCCATGCAGCCGCATGAGCCGGTGGGGTCCGTCGCCGACGACGACGACTTCTTCGGCTACGAGGATCAGTACTCCGGGGTCGCCGGCACCGGCCAGGGCCCTGTCGCCGCGACCGATCGCGACATGCCGATGGCTGTGCTGGTCGGCGTCGTGCTGTCGGCCGTGATCCTGGTGGCCATGCAGGTGGGCCCGGCGTGGGCGCTGTTCTTCGCCACCGTCGTGCTCGGCTTTGCAGCGGTCGAGTTGCTCAGCGCGGTGCGGGTCGCCGGATACCAGCCGGCCGTGGTGCTGGGCCTGGCCGGGGTGGTCACGATGCCGGTCGCGGCCTATTGGCGCGGCATGGAGGCGATCGTTGTCGTGATGGTGCTGCTGGTGGTGTTCGGAGCGTTGTGGTACCTCACCGGGGTCGGCGTCGAGGGGCCGATGCGAGGTCTCGCGGTAACGATCTTCGCCGTGGCCTACATCGGGGTTCTCGGCGCGCACGCAGCCCTGATGCTGAGGGTCCCGACCCACGGAACGGGGTTGCTCACGGCCGCGATCGTGCTGACCGTGGCGCACGATGTGAGCGCGATGGCGGTGGGCCGGGCCGCGGGTCGCACCCCGCTGTCCCGGGCCAGCCCGAATAAGACGCTGGAGGGGCTCGTCGGTGGCATCGTCGTGACTGTCGGCGTGGGCGTGATCATGGGGCTGATGGGAATGCCTGCGCCGATCGCGGCCGCGCCCGGAAGCGCATGGAAGGTGATCTTGCTAGCCGGGGTGGTCGCGGTGGTCGCCCCCATCGGGGACTTGGCCGAGTCGATGCTCAAGCGCGATCTCAACATCAAGGACATGGGTTCGCTGCTCCCCGGCCACGGCGGGATTCTGGACCGTTTCGACGCGCTGCTGTTCGTGCTGCCCGCCACCTACTACGTGGCTCTCGTGACCGGCGTGATCTGATGTTCGGGGTGACTTGAACTCGCCTTGGCGGCCCCAGGGTCCAGGGTGAGCTGACTTGAGTTTGTCTACCGTCGCCGTTCTGGGCTCGACCGGATCGATTGGAACCCAGACGCTCGACATTGTGCGGGCCCGGCCCGACCGCTATCGCGTGGTCGCGCTGGGGGCAGCCCGCTCTGTGGAGCTGCTGGCCGAGCAGGCCCAGCGCTTCCGACCGGAGATCGTCGCGCTGGCCGACGCGTCCCGCGCGGCCTCTTTGGCCGAGCAGCTGCCGGCCGGCGTGGAGCTGCTCGCCGGGGAGGACGCGATGGCGGCCGCGGCCGCCACCGCCGACACGGTCATCAACGGAGTAGTCGGGTTCGCGGGGCTGCCGGTGACGCTGGCGGCCCTGGAGGCGGGCAAGCGGCTCGGGCTGGCCAACAAGGAGTCGCTGATCGCGGCCGGACCGGTGGTGCAGCGGGTTCGCTCCAATCCGGGGGCCGAGCTCATTCCGGTCGACTCCGAGCACTGCGCCGTTCACCAGTGCCTGCGGGCCAACGATCATCCGGATCGGGTGTCCTCCATCGTCTTGACGGCTAGCGGCGGACCCTTCCGGGGCCGCACCAGAGCTGAGCTGGAAGCGGTCACCGTCTCCGATGCCCTGGCCCATCCGACCTGGCAGATGGGCCCGAAGATCACCATCGACTCCAGCACGCTGATGAACAAGGGTCTAGAGGTCATCGAGGCCCACGAGCTCTTCGGGATCAGCTACGACCAGATCGAGGTCGTCGTGCACCCGCAGTCCATCGTCCATTCGATGGTCACGTACTGCGACGGGGCCACCGTGGCCCAGCTGTCGAAGCCGGACATGAGGCTCTGCATCGGCTACGCGCTCGCCTATCCCGATCGCCTCGATCTGGCCTACGGCGCCATCGACTGGGCCGAGATGGGCCGGCTGGACTTCGAGCCTCCCGACCGCCGCGCCTTCGGCTGCATCGACTTGGCCTACGAGGCCGGACGGGCCTCCGAGACCGCTCCGGCCTGGCTCAGCGCTGCGAACGAGGTAGCCGTTCAAGCCTTCCTCGACGGCAGAATCCGCTGGCTGGACATCGTCCGCGTGCTGGAGGAGGCGCTCGGCCTGTGGCCCGGCGATCGAGCTTCCGACGTCGACGCGGTGCTGGCCGCCGACCACCAGGCCCGCCGGGTCGCTGCCGGCCTGGTGGAGCGGCGCGAGGCGGCCTGATGCGCGAGCGTCTGGGCGATCACGGCGGGCTGGCCGCCCTCGTCGCCCTGCTGGCGCTGATCGGCGTGTTCGCCGGAGCGAGCTGGGTGGTGATCATCCTGTTGCTGGTCGCCATGCTGTTCATGCACGAGCTCGGCCACTACCTCACCGCCCGCCTGACGGGCATGAAGGTCAGCGAGTTCTTCATCGGATTCGGCCCGCGCGTCTGGTCCTTCCGCCGCGGCGAGACGGAATACGGAATCAAGGCCGTCTGGGTGGGCGCTTACGTGCGCATCGAGGGGATGAACAACCTCGAGGAGGTGGACCCACGCGACGAGCCCCGCAGCTTCCGGCAGAAGAGCTACCCAAGGAAGCTGCTCGTGCTGACGGCGGGGTCCGGCATGCACTTCGTCGTCGCGCTGGCGCTGCTGTTCGCGCTCCTCACTCTGGACGGGAGCTTGTCAGTCGGTGCCATCTCCGAGGCAGACGAGGTCGGGGAGTGGACGTTGGCCACTGTCTCGGTCGACAGCGCGGCCTCCGCCGCGGGCCTGCGGCCCGGCGACGAGCTGATCTCGGTCGCGGGCTTGGGCCGGACGACCTTCGCTGACTTCTCGCGCCAGGTCCAGCAGCTCCCGGGCGCGGAGGTGGAGGTGGTTTTCTGGCGCGACGGGGTGACGCACACCGCCGTGACGCGGATCGGCGAGCGTCTCACCGCTGCCGGCGCGGCGGGGATCGTCGGGTTGATCCAGGGTGACCGGATCCTCGCCGTCGAGGGGCTCCAATCCGATGGCGCCCCGACCTATGCCGAGGTGGCCGCGCACGCGCGCCACCGGCTGGGCCAGCCGATGGACATAACCATTGTCGACACTCGAACGGGCCGGCCGGTGGTGGTGGAGGGCGCGATGATCAACGAGCTCGTCGATCCCTCGTCTGGGGTCATGGGCTTCTTCGGGGTCTCCGCCGACTACCGCAACCCACCGCTGGGAGTGGTGCAGGCCACCGGCGAGTCGGTGCGCCTGCTGGCCACCACCGTGCGCGACGTGGTCTTCGCCATCCCCAGCATCGTGACGGGCGGATTCGGCGGCACGCTGGACGGTCTGGGGGGCGGCGATCCGGCCGCGCCCAGCGCCGAGACGGTGCGCGAGCTCGAAGTCCGGCGCCTCGACGGGTCCCATCCGGACGAGAACCGGATCCTCTCGATCTACGGTGTGGCCCGGATCGGCGCGGAGGCGGCCTCCGATGGGGCGTCTCAGGTGCTGCTGCTGGTGGTGTACGTCAACATCTTCCTCGGAGTGTTCAACCTGCTGCCGCTGCTGCCCCTCGACGGGGGCCACGTGGTTGTGGCCACCTACGAGCGCATCCGCTCCATCGGTGGGCGCTCCCACCGGGTGGACGCGGCCCGGCTCCTGCCGCTCACCTACGCCGTGGTGGCGCTGCTGCTGCTGGTCGGTGGCGTGGCGCTGGTGCGCGACATATTCGACCCGGTCAGCTTCGGCTGAGAGGCCGAGCGGGTAGGCCGCACCCACGAGAGTTCCGCAAGGGCACGCAGTGAGGCCGTGGCCCGAGCGGCCCGTGAGCGCAGCGAACAAGAGCGGGAACAGAGGCCGAGCGGGCAGACGGCACACCGGTCGCAGGTAGGATCGACCTGTGCAGGTGACTTCGAGGTTCCCGCGGCGAGCCACACGGCAGATCATGGTCGGGGCGGTGCCGGTGGGCGGGGGCGCGCCGGTGTCCGTGCAGTCGATGACGGTTACCAAGACGGCCGACTACGAGGCCACCCTGCAGCAGATCTACGCGCTGGCGGCCGCGGGCGCCGACATTGTGCGCTGCACCTGCAACCGGCCCGAGGCCGCCGAGGGGCTGGCCCGGATCGTGCCCCGCTCGCCGGTGCCCATCGTGGCCGACATCCACAACAACCACCGCATGGCGCTGGCCGCGCTGGAGGCCGGGGTGCACTGCCTGCGGCTCAATCCAGGCAACATCCGCAGGCCCGAGCACATCAAGGCGGTGGCGCGTGAATGCCGGGACCGGGGCGTTCCCATCCGCATCGGAGTCAACGGAGGGTCGCTCGATCCCGACCTCTACCACCCGGAGCTGGGAGTTACGCCCGAGGCGATGGTGGCCTCCGCGATGCGGGAGCTCGCCTACTTCGACGACGTCGGATTCGATCTGGTGAAGATCTCGGTGAAGGCGTCGAGCGTTCCGCTCATGATCGAGGCCTACCGCCAGCTCGCCGAGACGACCGACCATCCGCTGCATCTCGGCGTGACCGAGGCCGGGCCCCCGCCTGCCGGGACCATCAAGTCGACGGCTGGGATCGCCGCGCTGCTGGCCGAGGGCATCGGCGACACGATCCGCTATTCGCTCACCACCGACCCGGTTGAGGAGGCCCGGGCCGGCCGGAAGCTGCTGGAGGCTATGGGACTGCGGGAGCGCCGCAACGTCGATCTGATTGCCTGCCCCAGCTGCGGGCGGGCCGAGGTGGACGTCTTCGGCATCGCCCAGCGGGCGATGGACGCCTTCGGCGAGCGTGAGATACCTCTGCAGGTGGCCGTGATGGGCTGCGTCGTGAACGGTCCGGGCGAGGCCCGCGACGCCGACCTCGGCATCGCGGCAGGAAATCGCCGGGGACACCTCTTTGTGAAGGGTGAGAACGTGGCTGTCGTCGCTGAGGACGAGATGGTGGACGCCCTGGTGGAATGGGCCGAGTTCATCTGCGAGCACGGCTCTGAGGCCGCACTGGAGCGGGCCAAGGAGACACGAGCCTCGGCCCGGCGGGCGGCTGAGGAGGATCGGCGTCGCAATCTCGACGATCTCGGGGATGACGCCAACAACTCGGAGGCGGTGGTGGCGGGCATCCGGCGCAAGAGCCGCTCCGCTAGCCCGTAGCCCGGGTATACTTCCCGACACGTTCGATTCTCTGGAAGCGGCGTGGGCTGGTGCCCACGCCGTTGCCGGTTTCGGGCCCACATTCGAGCAGCACCCCGAGAGCAGAATCCCAGGGAATATTATGGCGATCGCCGATCTCGTCCGCGAACTTGTTGCCCCGCTGGCTGAGGCCGCCTCGGTTGACCTCTACGACGTAGAGCACCACGGAGGCACGGTGCGAGTCCTCGTCGACACCGACGGGGGCATCGATTTGGCCGTCATCGCCCGGCTGTCGCGGTCGGTAGGCCGCGCCCTTGACGAGCACGATCTCATTCCGGGTCGGTACACGCTGGAGGTGTCGAGCCCGGGCTTGGAGCGCCCCCTGCGCACGGTCGACCACTTCCGCCGGGCCGCGGGCTCCGAGGTGAGACTCAAAACCCGCCCCGGCTTCGAGGGGCCCCGCCGGCTGACCGGGGTGCTGGAGGCCGTGGCCGACGACGGTGTCGACCTGCGGGGCGATGACGGCCAGGTGAGCCGCATCGCCTTCGAGCAGTTGGCCTCGGCCCGTACCGTCTTCGCGTGGGGCCCGCGCCGCGACGATCCACGAGAGTCCCAACCACGAGCCCACGCTGAGGAGAAGCCATGAACACAGAGATGATGGAGGCGCTGCAGGCGATGGCGGCCGAGCGGGGCATCACGGTCGACGCTCTGTACTCGGCCCTGGCCGATGCCCTGGAGTCGGCCTACAAGCGGATGCCCGACGCCAAGGAGTATGCCTGGGTGACGATCGATCCCACCAGCTTGGAGTTCCGCGTGCTGGCCCAGGACCTGGACGCCGACGGCAACCCGGTCGGCGAGGAGTACGAGGTAACGCCGGGCAACTTCGGGCGCATCGCGGCCCAGACCGCCCGCCAGGTCATGACCCAGCGCATCCGCGAGGCGGAGCGGGAGCTCAAGTACGAGGAGTACGCGGGCCGCGAGGGGGACATCGTCACCGGCATGATCCAGCAAACGGACGCCCGCTACACCCTCCTCGACCTGGGGAGAGTCGAGGCCCTGCTGCCCCAGGCGGAGCAGGTCCCCTACGAGCGCCCCGACTCCAACACCCGGCTCAAGGCCTACATCGTGGAGGTCCGCAAGACGGCCAAGGGGCCCCAGATAGTGGTCAGCCGCACCCATCCCGGACTGGTGAAGCGGCTGTTCGAGCTAGAGGTCCCCGAGATCGCGGACGGCGTAGTGGAGATCAAGGCGTGCGCGCGCGAGCCGGGCCACCGCACCAAGATCGCAGTGTCCTCCAACGACCCGAACGTCGATCCGGTGGGCGCGTGCGTGGGGGCTAGGGGAGCAAGGGTCCGCCAGGTCGTCAACGAACTGCGCGGCGAGAAGATCGACATCGTCCCTTACAACAGCGAGCTCGAGGAGTTCGTCACCAAGGCGCTGTCGCCGGCGAGGATCAAGGAGGTCCGCCCCAACGAGCTGACCGGCGACTGCGACGTGATCGTCCCCGACTACCAGCTCTCTCTCGCCATCGGCAAGGAGGGCCAGAACGCTCGCCTGGCCAGCCGGCTCACCGGCTGGGGAATCAACATCAAGAGCGAGACCCAGCTGGCCGAGGAGGCGGCCTACGGCGACGTGGAATGGGCCGAGGGAGAGTGGATCACCGACCCCGCCACGGGAGAGCAGCTGTGGCGGCCTGCTGACGGCGGCGAGGCTGTCAGCGCCCAGGCCTGGGCCGCGGCCGCGGCCCAGGACCGGGCCGAAGCCTCCAATGCCAAGAGGGCCGTGATCCGGGCGGAGCGGGCGGAGAGGGTCTGAGCCCCGTTCGCACCTGCATCGGCTGCCGCACTAGCCGGCCCAGCGCGGAGTTGCGGCGCGTGCGCATGGACGCGGGCGGCGCTCTGCGGCTCGGTCCCGGGGCGGGGCGCGGTGCCTGGCTGTGCGACGATATCGCCTGCTTTGATGCGGCCCGGCGCCGTCGAGCGTTTGCGCGGGCCTTCCGGGCTGATGTTGAGCCGGTCGAGATCGATAGGCTTCAACAAGCGTGGCTGTCGCGTCCGGGGGACGCTCCCGTGCCCGGCAGCCGCGCGGCACAGTCCTGAAGGGGGCACGCTTTGGCAGGGAAGATCCGCGTCCATGAGCTCGCCAAAGAGTTCGGGTTGACCAATCAGGAGACGCTCGAACTCTGCGTCGCGCTCAGCATCGGGGTCAAGTCCCACTCCTCAAGCATTGTCGAAGCCCAAGCCGACCGCGTCCGGCGAAGGGCAGAGCGCGACGGTCTGCTGAAGCCGCCGCCCCCGCCGCCCCCGCCGCCGGTGGTCGAATACGCAGAGCCGCCGCCCCCGCCGCCGGTGGTCGAATACGCAGAGCCGCCGGCGGCGCTGCCGGTGGTCGAATACGCAGAGCCGCCGCCGGTGGTCGAATACGCAGAGCCGCCGCCCCCGCCGCCGGTGGTCGAGCCTGTCCGTGCCCAGCCCGCCGCGGCCAGGAGGCCGCCGCCCCCGCCGACCGAGAGCCCAGCCGTCTTGCGGCCCGACAAGCCTGATCAGCAGGAGCATAAGCGGGCCGCGCCGCTGGCCGGCTCCGATGGACCACGGGTGGTGAAGGCCCCTCCGGCCGCGGCCAGGACGAGAGAGAGCGCGCCCAGACCCCGGGTGACGATCTCCTCGAGCGGCAGCGTCGCCCCGGCCAAGCGTGTCGTCCGAGACGAACCCCAGCCCGCGGCCGAAGAGCCGCCACCGTATAGGCAGGCTGGTCAGAGGGCGCCCGCCAGTGCCCCTCCGGCCCGGTCCCTAAGATCGGGGAGCCCGCCGGTCTCGCGTTCGGGCAAACCCATCCCGCCCCCTCCTCCGCCGCGCCGCATGCACCCGCCTCCCTCTCCGGGCGGCCAGGCGCGGCCCAGCGGCCGGCCCGGCGAGCGCCGGCCCGGAGGTCCGGCTGCGCGTCCGACGGGGTCCCGACCCCCGGGCGGGCCCGATCGCGGCGCGGGCCCTCGCCGCGGCGCGCCCGCTGGGGCTCCTCGCCCTCTCGGCGGGCCGCGTCCCGGAGCGCCCGGACCCGGGGGCCGCCCCGCCGGCAGAGGCGGTCCCGGCGGCGCGCAGCGGCGCCCGCCCCGACGCAAGAGCCGTCGGCGCCGGGTGCGCGAAGAGCTCCAGCCGCTGGACATCCCGGCCTACACGCCGCGTCATGCGGCTGTACCGGAGGGCGTGGTGGTGGTCGAACGGGCCTCGGCGGCCCAGGACTTCGGTCCCAAACTGAACCGCACCGCCGCCGATGTGGTCCGCTTCCTCATGCAGCACGGCGAGATGGTCACCGCCACCCAGTCGCTGAGTGACGAGATGATGGAGCTGTTCGCGGCGGAGATCGGCGCCGAGATCAGGCTTGTCGATCCGGGCGAGGAGCAGGAGGCCGGGCTCCGCAAGCTCCTCGGCATCGAGGGCGACGCCGACGACACCGACGAGCTTGCGCAGCTTCGGCCTCCCGTAGTGACGATCATGGGCCATGTGGACCATGGCAAGACCCTGCTGCTGGATCGCATCCGCGACACCAATGTGGTCGACGGCGAGGCGGGCGGGATCACTCAGCACATCGGCGCCTACCAGGTCGAGCGCAACGGCCGGACTGTCACGTTCATAGACACTCCGGGCCACGAGGCGTTCACTGCGATGCGGGCCCGGGGCGCGAGCGCCACCGACATCGTGGTTCTGGTGGTGGCGGCTGACGACGGCGTGATGCCCCAGACGGTAGAGGCCATCAACCACGCCAAGGCTGCCGACGTTCCCATCGTTGTGGCCGTTAACAAGATCGACCGACCGAACGCCGACACGCAGAGGACGGTGGCTGGGGTGGCCGAGCAGGGACTGGTTCCCGAAGTCTGGGGCGGGGACACGATCTACTGCGAGATCTCGGCCCTGACCGGCCAAGGCATCGATGAGCTGCTGGATCAGATTCTGCTGTTGGCCGAGGTCGAGGAGTTCCGAGCTTCGCCGGAGGGCCGAGCGGGAGGTGTCGTGCTCGAGTCGAACCTCGACACCGGGCTGGGTCCCGTGGCCACCGTGCTGGTGCAGCGGGGAACGCTGCGGGTGGGCGACCCGGTGGTCGCGGGAGCGGCCTGGGGCCGGGTCCGGGCCCTGCTCGACGAGCGGGGCCAGAACGTCGGCGCGGCTCCGCCGTCCGCACCGGTCCAGGTCCTGGGCCTGTCGGAGGTCGCGATCGCGGGCGACGCCTTCGTGGTGGCTCCCAACGAGAAGATCGCGGGCCGGGTGGCCGACACCCGTGAGCACTGGCAGCGGCTGTCGAGCCTGGGCCGCGAGGCGCACGCCCTGTCGGGAGGGGCCAAGCTCGAGGACATCTTCACCCGGATCCAGCGGGGCGAGACCGCCACTCTGAACACCATCGTGAAGGCCGATGTGAACGGCTCGCTCGAGGCCGTGACCGAGAGCCTGCGCAAGCTCGGGACCGGGGATGTCCGCATCGCCATCGTGCACCGCGGCGTCGGGGGCATCACCGAGAACGACATCCAGCTGGCCTCGGCCTCGAACTCCACCATGATCGGGTTCAATGTCCGACCCGACCGCAAGGCTCGCGAGGCCGCCGCCGCCGAGAACGTGGAGATCCGCACCTACGAGATCATCTACAAGCTCCTTGAGGACGTGACCGCGGCGATGGTCGGGATGCTTGCCCCCGAGATCGAGGAGGTCGTGACGGGCGAGGCCGAGGTGCGTCAGGTCTTCCGCATCCCCCGCGTGGGTGCGGTGGCGGGCTGCTACGTGCAGAACGGCACGATCACCAGGGGATCCGGTGTGCGGTTCCTGCGCGATCAGACGATCATCTGGAAGGGGACCATCACTTCGCTCAAGCGCTTCTCCGAAGATGTCCGCGAGGTTCACTCCGGTTTCGAGTGCGGCATAGGCCTGAGCAACTTCCAGGACCTCAAAGCGGGCGACATCATCGAGACCTACACCGAGCGCGAGGTGGCTCGAACCCTCTTGGAGTGAGGGTCGGCACGCGGTCCGAGACAACCGATGACACGACGAACGAGACGCATCCAGCCCGACTACCGGGCCGGCCACCGCACCGCCCGGGTGGGCGAACTCATCAGGCGCATTGTCGCCGAGTCCATGGAGCAACTGGACGACGACCGGCTGGCCCTGGTGTCGGTGACAGCCGTGGATGTGGACCGTGAGCTGCACCGTGCCGTGGTGTGGTTCACGTCGCTGGGCGACACCGATGAGGGCGACGTCGACATAGCCGAGGCCTTCGAGGAACACGCCAGCGGACTGCGGCGCGCCGTCGGGGACCAGGCCCGGCTGCGGCGCACACCCGAGCTGGTGTTCCGCCCCGACACCGTGCTGCGCTCGGCCGAGCGCATCGAGAGGCTGCTCGACGGTATGGCCGGCGCCGCGGGTCCGGAGAGCTGACGGTGCTCCATGGCATGGCTGGCGCCGCGGGTCCCGACAGCTGATGCTGCTTGACGGGATCGCAGTCATAGACAAGCCGGCGGAGTGGACTAGCCACGACGTGGTGGCCAAGGCGAGGGGCGTGCTGGGCACCCGCAAGGTGGGGCACAGCGGCACCCTTGATCCCGACGCCACCGGGGTGCTCGTGCTCGGAGTCGGCCGGGCGACCCGGCTGCTGCGGTTCCTCACCGAGCTGCCCAAGAGCTACGAGGCGGAGATTGTGCTCGGGGTCGAGACCGACACCCTCGATTCGGCGGGACGGGTGACGGCACGCCACCGGATGGACGGCGTGAGCGAGACGCAGGCGCGCCAGGCGGTCGCCTCGTTGACCGGCGACATCCTTCAGGTGCCGCCCATGGTCTCGGCAGTGAAGGTGGGAGGGCGGAGGCTCTACGAGCTGGCTAGGGAGGGTGTGGAGGTGGAGCGCCAGGCGCGGCCCGTCACCGTCCACCGCTTCGAGGTGGCCTCAGTGCCAGGCCGCGATGGCGTGCTCCGCGCCGCCGTGGACTGCTCGTCGGGCACCTACGTGCGGGTGCTTGCCGCGGACCTGGGCCGGGCGCTAGGAGGGGGCGCCCATTTGAGATGCCTCCGCCGCACCGCGGTGGGAGGCTTCGGGCTGGCGGAGGCCCGTCCGGTGGAGTCGCCCGAGGTCCTGCCGATGTCGAGAGCCGTTGAGCATTTTCCCGGTGTGCGGGTGGGTCCCGCAGTGGCTGCGGATGTGGCCCACGGCCGGGTTCTGGACCTCGACCGCCTGGGCGCGGCGGGCGCCGGCCCGTGGGCGGTGCACGACTCCGAGGGCGGGCTGCTCGCCGTCTACGAGCCGTTCCGAGAGGGCGCCAAGCCGGCGGTGGTGGTGGCGGGTGTGAGGTAGAGAACCGGCCTCGGTAGCCTCACACGAGCCGGCTCAGGGCCCGGAACACTCACTATTCGCGCTGGAGGCGTCTGTGGAGTTGCTGCACGATCGGCGAGATCAACTGCCTCCCACGGTGTCGGTCGCGGCGACCATAGGTGTGTTCGACGGGGTGCACCTCGGCCATCGGCAGGTTCTGACCATGGTCCGCGAGACCGCCGATCGTCTCGGCGTCGGGTCGGCGGTCGTTACCTTCGACACCCATCCGGCCTATGTCGTGCGCCCGGAGAATGCCCCGAAGCTGCTCACGACGCTAGAGCAGAAGCTCGAACTGCTGGAGGCCACCGGCCTCGACTACTGCTACGTCATCCAGTTCGACCAGGCCCGGGCCGACACCCGGCCCGAGGAGTTCGTCGAGCAGGTGTTCCTCGACGCCCTCCACGCCCGGGCCGTGGTGGTGGGGGAGGACTTCCATTTCGGCAAGGGCCGCACCGGTAACGTGGCCGAGCTGGAGCTCCTAGGCCGCGAGTGGGGCTTCGAGGTGGTTCCCCTCAAGCTCATACGCCACCGCAGCGACGCCCGCGAGCCGGTGTCGTCGACTGTCGTGCGCAGGGCCCTCGCCGGCGGCGACGTGGCTCGGGCCGCGGCCATGCTGGGTCGCTGCTACGAAGTGCGCGGCACCGTGGTTCCCGGTGACCGGCGAGGGGTGACGGTCGGGTTCCCCACCGCCAACGTGCCCGTTCCCAAGTCCATGGCCTGGCCGGCCGACGCTGTTTACGCGGGATGGTGCACGCTGCCGGACGGCAGCCGGCGGGGTTGCGCCATAAACATCGGTCGCCGCCCCACCTTCTACGAGCACGCTGAGCAGTCCCTCCTGGAGGTCCACGTCATCGACTTCGACGGGGACCTTTACGGGTGCGAGGTGCGAGTGGAGTTCGTCGACTTTCTGCGGAGCGAGCGAAAGTTCGCGGGGTTGGAGCAGCTCTCTGAGCAGCTCGCCGTCGATGTTTCCTACGCCCGCGGCCGGCTCGGGCTGGCCTAGCCTCAGCGGCTGAGCACCGCCTCTGCGAGACGATCGGACTCACGGGCCCGCAGAGCGACGTTGATGTCGAGCCGCTCCAAGTGCTGGGCAACCTGCTTCGTCCCCTGGGGCAACGGGTGCGCGGCCATGAAGTCTCGCACCCGGGCGGCCAGCTCCGCCTGGTCGAGCGCGGTCACCCCCTCCAGCATCCGGGCCAGCGAGTAGTTGGTCGGGAAGATCGCGAGGAGACGGTCCCAGTGCTCAGCCAGGAAGTCCCACGCATCGGGTCCGCAGCGACGGTTGGCGAGGGCGCGGCGGATCAGGTAGGGGCCGTCCTGGGTGCGCACCGAGCCGTTGAGGGTGCCCTCCAGGATGGAGCGCACGAGTTCGGCGTCGGGAAAGTCGGCCAGGGCGGCGAGGTGGCGCTGCTCGGTCTGGGGATCCGACGCGTTCTCGAAGCGCCGGCGGATCCGGGCGAAGTCGGCGGCGTCTCCGTGGGCCGCCACTACGGCTAGGGCGGCCGCGGCCAGCGTGGGGTCCGGGTGGTCGAGCCTCTGCCGGCACGCCTCGATCGTGGCCGGGCGGTCCGCAGTTGCGCCCCGCAGCCGCACCAGCGTCGCCCGCAGCTCCCCGGTGCGGTCGTCCTCGCCCCCCTCGGGCGCCGGGTCGATCCCGATGTCGGTCGCGGCGGGGTCGCTGGACGCGGCGACGAGCTCGCCGAAGCGCTGTGCGGCGTCGCCGTCCAGCAGCCTGCGGAGGTGGCCCAACGCACCGGCGATTGCCTGCCACACGGTGAGGTCTCGCTCGCCGGTGAAGCCAGTCAGCACAAGATCGAGGAAGGCCGGCGAGTCGAGGATTCCGGCCAGGGTCGCGGCCCAAGCGTCGTCGATGAGGCCGTGGCGCTCCTCGGCGTTGCGGTCCCCGGGTCCAGCGGCCGAGACGGCGGCGAGGACCTCGGCGCCCACCTCGTCGCGGTAGAAGCCGGAGGCGCGGCTGTTCAGCGTCACCACCTCGGTCGCGGCGACGGTCAAGGTCCGGCGGGTCTGGTCGAGCAGCAGCCTCAGCTCGTGCCGGTCGCCCTCGGGCTGCCGCACCCGCAGCCGCAACGGGACCACCCAGCTGCGTTCGTCGGCCTGACCGGGATCGAGGGTGAAGTGGCGCTGAGCCACTTCGAGGCCGTGCTCGGTGGCGGTGGCGCTCACCGCTGGATACCCGCCCTGGAGTATCCAGCCCTCCATGATCTGTCGCACGGGCTGGCCCGACGCGTCGGCCAGCGCGTCCCACAGGTCCGCGGTCACGGTGTTGGCGTGGGCGTGCCGCCGCAGGTAGAGGCGCACCCCGGCCCGGAACGCCTCCGCATCGAGATACTGCTCCAGCATGCGGACCAGGGCCGCGCCCTTCTCGTAGGTGATCACGTCGAACATGTCCTCGGCCTCGGCGGGGGAGTGCACCGGGTACTCCACCGCCCTGGTGCTGCCGAGGGCGTCGGTCGACAGCGCCGAGGCACGGCTGCGGCAGAACGTCGACCAGACCTTCCAGTCGGGCCGGTAGGCGTCGGTGCAGGCCGTCTCCATGAACGTGGCGAAGGCCTCGTTGAGCCAGATGCCCTCCCACCAGGCCATGGTCACAAGGTCGCCGAACCACATGTGGGCCAGCTCGTGGTTGATCACGTCGGCCACCATCTGCAGATCGGGCTGGCTCGCCGCGGTTTCGTCGACCAGCAGGAGCACTTCCCGGAAGGTCACGCAGCCGAGGTTCTCCATGGCACCGAACGCGAAGTCGGGGATGGCCACCAGGTCGAGCTTGTCGGAGGGGTAGGGCAGGCCGTAGTAGTCGGAGTACCACTGCAGCGCGTGGGCGGCCACGTCGAGGGCGAAGCCGGTCTGGTCGCCCCGGCCGGGCCGGTGGATCACCCGCACGGGCACCCCGCCGCAGTCGATCGCGCCGGTGGCCTCCATCGGGCCGACCACGAAGGCCACCAGGTACGTGGACATCACCATGGTGGGGGCGAAGCTGACCCTCACCCGGCCGTCGGTGAGCGGCTCGCGGCCGGTCTCGGCCGTGTTGGACACCGCCAGGAGGCCCTCGTCCACCACCAGCGTTGTCGCGAAGGTGGCTTTCAGAGCGGGTTCGTCGAAGCAGGGGAAGGCCCGCCGGGCGTCGGTGGACTCGAACTGGGTGGTGGCGATGGTGTGGGTGTCGCCGGCGTCGTCGGTGTAGCTGGAGCGGTAGAAGCCGTGGAGCTGATCGTTGAGCACCCCGGTGAAGGAGATGTCCAGCCGGGCCGGCCCTGAGGCGAACTCACCGGTGCCATGGCGCCGGGACAGCGTCAGGCGCTCCGACTCCGCGTCGAGGGCGAAGTCGAGTTCTTCGGTCTCGTCCTGCGGGGTGCAGAGCCGAGCGCGGGCAACGCTCAGCTCCGCCGCGTTCAGCATGATCGAGCCCGCCGGCTCGGTGAGGACGATGTCGATGGCGACGCTCCCCGCAAAGGTCGCAGCCTCGAGGTCAGGCTCCAGTTCGATGGCGTAGTGCCGGGGAGCGACGCCGGTGGGCAGTCTCGGACTCATGGCCCGACCGTACTCGCGCCGTCGGCGGTGTCAGCCGCCTATGAGTTCGGAGCGCTGGGTCAGCGGCCAGTAGCGCCGGGGCAGCAAGTGCGCGCGGATTCGAGTGGCGATTGCGTCGGCTTCGTCGAGCAGCGCTGCCTCGTCCACGGTGAGCACTTCTCCGTCGTCCACCACCAGCGTGCCGTCCACCAGGACGCTCTTGACGTCGGTGCCGGCGGCGTACCTGACGATTGATCCGATCGGATTGTGCCTGGGCGACAGCCGAAGGTTCTCGCCGTCGATGACGGTGATATCGGCGGCCTTGCCCACCTCGAGTGAACCGATCTCGTGGTCCCATAGCAGGGCTGTCGCTCCGTCGATGGTGGCCATGTCGAAGGCGTCCTCGGTGGTGAAGGCGATGGGGTCGTAGAGGGGTATGCCCGCTGCCTGGCCGTGCATCAAGAAGGCGATCCTCGCGACGGCCAGGATGTCGTTTATGACCGTGTCGCAACCGAGGCCGACGGTCACGCCCGCAGCCCGCATGCCCACCACGTCGGTGACGGCCGACACGATGTCGGTGCACACCACCGGCGCGTGGGTGAGCTTGGCGCCCGCATCGGCCAGCAGCCTGACCTCTCGGGCTGTAGTGAGCATGGCGTGAATGGCCAGGAAGCGGGGCCCGAGCACGCCGATGTGGCTCAGGTGCTCGAGCGGGCGGCGCCCGAAGAGCGACACGCACAGCTCGATCTCCTCGCGATCGCGGTTGATGTGGGTCATCATCGCGGTGTCGTGGCGCTCGGCCAGCTCCCGGGCCGCTTCGAACATCTCGTCGCTGACCGACGGCACGCTCGGCGCATGGATGTAGGGGCGCACCCGGCCACCGCCCCGCGTCGCCCAGCGGGTGAGGAAGTCGTCGATGTGGGCGATGTTGGCGGCCCGCACGGCCGGGTCGTCGCGGTACTCCGAGCGGCCCTCGATCTGCTCGTAATTGCTGGCCAGGCGGGAGGTGCGATCGCGCTGCCCCACTGCCAGCGCACAGCGGATGCCCATCTCCAGGGCGGTCTCGCCCACTGCGTTCTCGTGCTCGGGCGTGCCGGTGGTGTCGGTGGTGGTGGTGACGCCGGCTCGAAGCAGGTTGGCCATGGTCACCCGTGCGCTGGTCCTGATCCCGTCGTCGCCGAGCACGTCTTCGGCCGGGATGTAGACGCGGGTGATGTTGGGCAGGTCCTCGAAGGCCATGCCCCGCACCAGCGCTTGGGCCATGTGGTTGTGCGAGTCGATCAGTCCTGGGATCACCAAGTCCCTGGGCCCTCCCAGGCGCCGCCAGCCTGTGTAGGCCGCCTCGACCTCGGCTCTCGGTCCGATGGCCACGATCCTCGAGCCCGTGATCGCCACGGCGCCGTCGAGGAACACCCTGCGCTCGGGATCGACAGTCACCACGGTGCCGGTGGCCACGAAGTCTGCGGTCTGGGCTCTGCGATCTGGGGCGTCGACAGCTTCGGTCATTTTTCAGTCCTCTCGGTGGCGCGTCGTGGTCAGGCGACGGTCCTGGCAGCGCGGGGCCTCCCGGCTCGCCCGGAGGCCCCAGGATGTCAGCCCTAGAAGCCGATGCTGTCGTCGATGAACTCGTTAGTGACGATGTCGCTGGGCTGCATCGAGTCGTCGACATCGAAGCCGGCCGCCAGGATCTTGGCGATGACTTCAGCGATCCGGCTCTCGTCCATATTGCCCACGGTTCCGTCGGGCCCGTTGCCGATCAGGCCGAGGTCCTTCTGGGCCTGGACGGAGAACTCGGCGAGCTCCGGCGGGTACTGCCAGAAGCTGTCGATGGTGACCACCGCGTCGACGATGATGGCGTTGGCCCTGGCTGGGTCGGCCGCGAAATCCACCACTGATTGCTGGACGATGGGCACGAAGCGCTGCAGACAGGGGCGCAGCGTGTCCAGGTCGGCCTTGCGGATCGCAAGCGTCTGGGAGTAGATCCGCAGCCCGGCGTCGTGGATCAGCTCGAAAGCGATGGGCTTGGCCCACTCTTCGTAGACGGTCTCGTAGCTGTAGGGGGACTCCGACGCGAATCCCTGCTGCGCGATAGCCCCGCCCTCGGTGATGAACCGGGACGGCGAGCCGTTGTATGACGGGTCGATCTGGTCGGCCGAGAGCATGCCCTCGTTGACGAACACGTCGATGAAGGTGCCTCCCGAGAACACGTTGACCAAAATCTCGGCCTCGCCGATGTCGGCGATCGACTGGATCTCCGGGTAGTACTCGGGATCCCATTGGATGATCTGCGGGTTCTTCTCCAGCGGCGCCATCACTGACAGGGTCGGCGTGTCGGCGCCCAGAATTACCGCCTCGTCGGTGCTCACGTAGGCGAGGACGAGCTCCTCGTCGAGGTACATCTGGGCCGAGCCGGACGCGAACCCGATAGCCGGACCCCCGGCTCGGATCTCGATGTCGATCCCCGTGTCGGTGTCGCCGGCCATGAGGCTTCCGGTCGTGGTTTGGTTGCCGGCGTCGATGGTGTAGTTAGCACCGACCATCTGGTAGAGGGCACCGTGCTCAGACTCGGGGAACCAGTCGGTCTGGATGACCAGAGGATCGGGGCACACACCCGCCAGGTTCATGGAGTCCGAGGCCATCTCGGCATCGTCGGTCTCGGCCGGAGCCTCTGTGGTTTCAGGTCCCGCGGCTGGTTCGGGCTCGGCGGCCGGTTCGGGTTCGGCGGCTGGTTCGGGTTCGGCGGCTGGTTCGGGGGCTGCGGTCTCGGCCGGAGCCTCGGCAACCGCTGCGCCGCCATCCTCGGTATCGTCGTCGCCGCATGCTGCTGCGATCAGAGCCAACACTGACAGGGCGCAAAGTGCGCGAGCCCATGACTTCGTCTTCATTTTCTCTCCTCCAGGTAGTGGTCTTGAATGTTGATCTAACCTATATAAGTCTTGATACCATCAACATTGGCCCGGCGCAAGCTGGGATGAATCCTCAGCCGGACCAAGCCCGTGACTTCTGAGAACATTGTCGGCAACACTGCGGGAGCGAGGCTCGACTCTCAAGTCGACGATGCGGAGCGAATTCAACGGCTCGGAGCGAAGATCCGGGTCCTGCGCAAGGAGCGCGGCCTCACGCTGAAGGTTCTGGCCCAATTGAGCGGCCTGTCGCATCCCTTCCTTTCGCAGGTGGAGCGGGGACTGGCCCGACCGTCCATGAGCTCGCTGCACCAGATTTCCGAGGCGCTCGGGACCAATGCCTCCTGGTTGCTCGCCGGATCGGAGAACACCCGAGAAGCAACCGTGGTCCGGGCAGCCGACACCGCGGCGGTGCCGGCCAGCGAACTAGGCGAAATGGACGGGGTGCGGCGGGTGGTCGCGCCCGAGGCCAGCCCCTTCCAAGTGGTCGAGTTCAGCGGCGCGCCTGACTCGTTCCGGGAGTACTGGGTCCACGACGGCTTCGAGACGATCTATGTCATCTCGGGGATCGTGGAGGTCGACCTGGACGGAAAGGTCTTCCAGCTGGAGCCCAGCGATTCGATCTCCTATGACACCCGCCAGCCGCACCGGCTGCGGGCGGCGACGGAAGAGAAGGTCAAGCTGCTGATGATCGAGGCCTCGCCCGGATTCACCAACGTTCGGCTCCGATAGTCTGCGACCTTGTGCCTGGTGCTCGAACTGAGGGTAGGAGCCCAGCAATCGAGGCTCGGGGGCTGGTTCGCACCTTCGGCAGCAACCGGGCGGTGGACGGAGTCGACCTAGCAGTCGACTCCGGCGAGATCTATGGATTTCTCGGTCCCAACGGCGCTGGCAAGAGCACCACGGTGCGGATGCTGTGCACCCTGTTGAAGCCCACCGCGGGGCGGGCCTCGGTGGCCGGCTACGACATCGTTGCCCATCCTGGAGCGGTTCGCATTCGCATCGGCGTCGCGCTGCAGGAAGCGGCGCTCGACGAACGCCAAACCGGCCGGGAGATACTGGATCTTCAAGCCCGCCTGTACGGGTTGAGCGCGGCCGACCGCGCCGCTTCCATCGCACGGGCAGTGGACCTCGCGGATATCGGCGACGCCATGGATGCCCGTGTCAAGACCTACAGCGGCGGCATGAGACGCCGCCTCGACCTGGCCGCCTCGCTGATACACGGGCCCGAAGTTCTCTTCCTGGACGAGCCCACCACCGGCCTCGATCCGGTCAGCCGGGCGCAGGTGTGGGACGAGGTGCGCCGGTTGAACGGGGAGCTGGGGGTGACGGTGTTTCTCACCACGCAGTATCTCGAGGAGGCCGATGCCCTGGCGGACCGGGTGGCCATCATCGACGACGGCCGCATCGTCGAGCAGGGCTCTCCCTCGGAGCTGAAGCGGGCTGTGGGCGCCGACGTGATCGTCGTCGACCTTCCCCCCGATGCCATTGTGCCGGCTGCGGCGGTGGCTGAGACCGTGCCGGAGGTCGATGCCGTCACCCAGGGCCGCCGCGGCATCACCATCGCCACCGCCGACGGCGCGGCCACCGTCGGCATTGTGGCCGTGGCTCTGTCGTCGGCAGGATTGCACCCGCAATCGTTCACCGTGCGCACGCCATCGCTCGACGATGTGTTCTTGCTGGCGACCGGACACCGGATGCCAGCCGCCGACTCAGCTGGCCAGGGTGTTGGCGCTGCGGCCGGATCGGACCGTCGGCAGGCGCACGCCTCTGCGCCTGCGACACCGCACCGGAGTGGTCGGCGGTGAGTGCGCAGACGGCCGTGCCCGCGGCGCCCGGTGGCGGCATGGTCCGGCCGGTCGGCATCGTCACCGACATCGCCACGGTGGCCCGCCGCTCCGTGCGCAGCCTGCTGCGCGAGCCGGAGGCGATGGCCCCGGCGCTGATCATCCCGACGTTCTTCTTCGTCGTCAACATCGGCGCGCTGGAGTCGTTCGTGGAGCGAACGCCCGGCATCGACTACCGGGCGTTCCAGATACCTGTCGCCATTATTTTCGCGGTCACGGGCATCTCCCGGGCGTCGGTGCTGGTCATCGACATCCAGACCGGCTACCTCGACCGGATGCTCGTCACGCCGGTGCGCCGCACCACGCTGCTGCTCGGCTTGATGGTCGCCGACATTGTTCTGGCCGTGGCGTTGTCGCTCGTCGTGATCGCCATGGGGTTCGTCTTCGGCGTGCGTTTCGGAACCGGACTGCCGGGGATCCTGGTTTTCCTGGTCTTGGCGGTGGCGTGGAGTATCTCGTTCACGGGATTTCCGTACACGGTGGCCCTGCGCACTGGGAACCCGGCCGCGGTCAACTCGTCTTTCCTGATCTTCTTCCCGTTCGCCTTCCTGACGCCCGCGTACCTGCCGCGCGAGCTGATGACCGGCTGGATGCAGACCGTGGCCGCCTGGAACCCGGTGACTTACCTGCTCGAGGCGATGCGGTCGCTGATGTCCGACGGCTGGGACGTGGCCTCTCTCGGCAAGGGAGTTGCCGCCATCGCCGGACTGGGTGCCGTCACGTTTGTGATGGCATTCCGGTCCCTGGCTCGCCGGGTGGCGACCGGCTGAGAGGCCGTGCGGATAGTCCGCAGCTCACGGGTCTTCGCAAGGTTCTGAGCGAGGCCGTGGCCCGAGCGGCCCGTGAGCGCAGCGAACAAGAGCGGGAAACAAGACGCCGTGCGGGCGGTGACCTATCAGCGCAGCACGTGAGAACTCGCGGCCGCGTTCCCGCCTACTGTCTGGAGCGACCCTAGGGAGGCCGCTTGGAACCTGTGCTCGATGTGGTGGGTGTCGGCAACGCCATCGTCGATGTAATCGCCTCGGTCGATGACTCGTTCATCGTCGCCCACGGGCTGGTGAAGGGGGCCATGACCCTGGTCAGCGCCGAGAGGTCCGCCGAGTTGTACGACGCCATGCCGACCGGGATCGCAGCCTCCGGCGGCTCGGCGGCCAACACGGTGGCCGGCGCGGCCTCCTTCGGCGGGCGGGCCGCGTTTATCGGCAAGGTGCGCGACGACCAACTGGGCGAGGTGTTCGTGCATGACATCCGGGCGACGGGAGTCGCCTTCGACGTGCCGCCGGCGCCGGACGGCCCGCCCACGGCCCGCTGCCTGATCCAGGTGACCCCCGATGCCGAGCGGACGATGAACACCTTCCTGGGCACCTCGGCCCTGCTGGGGCCTGACGACGTGGACACCGGCCTGGTCGCCTCGGCGGGGATCACGTACTGCGAGGGCTATCTGTGGGATGTGCAGGTGGCTAAGGACGCGATCCGCGTGGCCATGGAGGCCGCGGGCGAGGCCGGCCGGACGGTGGCGCTGGCGCTGAGCGACTCCTACTGCGTGGAGCGCCACCGAGCCGAGTGGCTCGACCTGATCGAGGACCGCGTCGACGTGGTGTTCGCCAACGAGGCGGAAGTGTGCGCGCTGCACTCGACCGGCGACCTGGCCGTGGCCCGCGACCGCACGGCCGAGATGGCCCGGACGGTGGTGATCACCCGCGGCGCCCGGGGCTCGGTGGTGGTCGAGGGCACGACGGTGGAGGAGATCCCCGCGGCCCCGGTTCTGAGGGTCGTGGACGCCACCGGCGCCGGCGACCTGTACGCCGCGGGCTTCCTGTGGGGCCTCAGCCGGGGCGCGCCCCTGGTCCGCTGCGCACAATTGGGGAACCTGGCCGCAGCCGAGGTGGTCAGCCATGTGGGCGCTCGTCCCCTGGTGCCGCTGTCAGAGCGCGCCGTCGTGGCTGGGCTCGGCTGATTGCTCGGGTTCGGGGCGCGGCCGGGCTCGGTTCACCGTTCGGGTTCCGGGCGCGGCCGTAGGCTCAGCGAGTGGCGACGATCCGGGTCTCGACGGTGGTGCCCGCGGCGCCCGCGGCGGTGTGGGAGGACCTGCGCCACATCGGCCGCCACGTTGACTGGATGAGTGACGCCTGCTCGATTCGCTTCCTCACGGAGGCGACCGAGGGCGTCGGCGTGCGCTTCGAGTGCGCTACCAGAGTCGGCCCGATGCGGACCATCGATTGCATGGAGGTCACCGAGTGGCGAGACGGCCAAGTGATGGGGATCCGTCACCGCGGGGCGGTCTCGGGCACCGGGCAGTTCCGGCTCACTGGATGCCCGGGACCCGCCGGCGAGAGCCATACGCGGTTCGAGTGGACTGAGACGCTCCGGTTCCGATGGTGGAT